>JAISUO010000115.1 GCA_031272035.1 Synergistaceae bacterium | reverse complement strand
AGAACGAGCTCACCGCTTCCATTGTTGTCAATGGGAGAGCCCGTGTAAGTGCCCACCACCGTCCCGCCCGGTCCGGTTATCGTCGCCGTCACCGTCCAGTCGGTTCCGCTTCCCGTTACCGTAAAGGACGCCGTGTAGTCTCCCGATGTGATGTCAAAGTTATACGTGCCTGTATCTCCGGAGGGCGCGACGATCCCGTTCGCAAAAGTCTGCGAAGTCAATATGTTTTTAAGAGAACCGTTGGGGTTGAGGCATCGGGCGTCGCTTCCCCCCACGCTCCAGGTCCCGCCGTTGGAGATGCGGTCCACCACCAGCTGATGCACGCCTTCGGGTCCCGTGGCCAGAGCCAGAGCCACCCGGGGATCCTCCACGATGTCGAACTCGTTGTTCAGAACCTGCACGTCGTAATAGACTTTTCCGCCCCACTCGAAGGCATGGGCCACCAGCTCGCGGACCTTGTCGCCCTGCACGAGGGTACGACCGTTCAGCGTGACGAAAAACTCGCCCGTCAGGTCCCCGTTCTGGAAGGGCTCCTGAATGTCGATATCGATCATCTTCGACAGTTTGTCCAGCAGAAGATCGCGCTTGTCCAGCAAATCGTTGGGGTTCTGCTCGCTTGCCTGAACGAAGGCGATTTGTTTATTCAGAGACGCGATTTCGTACAATATGGTGTTCGCCTCGTCCACGGCGGAGCGAATCTCCTTATTGACGGAAGACGCGTAATTATCCATATTATTGATGAGATTATCCAGCATGTTCCCCAGGGTCTTCGCGTTCTGAACGACCGTCTCGCGTATCGCGATGCTTTCAGGGTTCACCTGAAGGTCGTTCAGCGACGACCAGAAAGAGTTGAGGGCGCTGCTCACTCCCTCTCCTCCCGGCTCCGCGAAGTAGACCTGAAGGGTGTTGTAAAACTCGTTGATCTTCTCCCAGTATCCCGCGGTCTGAGACTCAAGCCGGTATTGATAATCCAGAAACTCGTCCCGAATGCGAATGATGTCGGTGGCCTTTACGCCCGTCCCGACCTGACCGGCGGTAGGATAGTCGTAGGGAAACGTCGTCGCGAGGTTCACCCGCTGACGGGAATACCCCTCGGTGTTGACGTTGGATATGTTGTGCCCCGCCGTCTGTATCCCCAGCCTGAAGGCATTGAGGGCGCGCTGCCCCATTTCCAGCCCCGCAAAGGTGTTCAGCATGGACGCCCGCCCCTCTCTATCATCATCGGACGTCCCGCGGTGACGTGGTGGACGCCCGTTCCGTCTTTCGATTTTTTGTTCGTCATCACAGCCTGTTACCCCCTGAAATCCAGCCCTTCCGACTGCATAAAGCCGTCGCCGCTGAGACGGCGCCACTCCGAAAGCAGCAGAGCGCTGAATCGCTCATTATGTTCTATCAGTCCGCTCAGGATCGTCATTTCTGCCTTCAGGGCAAAAATGGAATGTCCAAAACGATCTCCGGCGCTCCGAAGCTCTGTTCCTTCCGCTTCAGGGAGCGCCTTCACCAGGTTCGCAAGCCGTCCCGGGCACCTGAGCTCTCCGGCCAGAGCCTGAACGAGGCGTTCCCGTCGCGCTTCCAGGGCCTGAACATCGAAAAAAATTTCCTGAACATATTTCATCTGATCCTGGAGCAGGGCATGGTCTTTTTCCCTGACGGTTTCTCTTTGTTCCACGATGGCGTCGACCAACTCGTCAATGACGTCGGCTTCGTCCAAAAGAACGTCCACAAGCGCCTTCGCGGACAACAAAAATCGTTACTTCCCTTCGTCCAGAATTCCGGCCAAAAAGAGATTGTGAGCGATTTTCTCCAGAGGCGGCTTATACTCGCCCGCTTCGATTTTCTGTTTCAGATCATCGACCAGATCCTGACGTACTTCGGGAATATTTTTCAGCTCTCCCGAGATACGCGCCAGTTCCACGGCAAACAGGCTGAAATCCGCCGCATCCGACCCGTTTTTGACCTCTCCCGCTCCGTATCCTTTTTTCGCTTTGGCCTGAGTCAAAGCGTCGATACTGTACTGGCCCGCAATTTTTTCTATCAAGGGTAACACTCTCCTTTTCTGTTCCTGCTGCGCGCTTTTGCTTCATTCCTGATATAGACTCAATACACCTCGTCCACACTCAATATCGGACGACTATTCGCTATTCTTTAGCCGTGGCGGTTTGAGCCGGAACAAACGCCCCCACCACCCTGGCCCCCTTCAGACGGCAGGCCTCCGCCATGCGGGCCAGGGTCGAGCCCGTGGTGCAGACGTCGTCCACCAGGGCCAGTCGAAGGCCTTTCACGCTCTCGTCGATCTCGAAGGCGTCGCTGGACAGAGCGCGTCTTGCGGCCGCTCCCTTGCTCTCCTGAGTTTTTGATCGACTTCTCCAGCGGGCCGCTCTCCACACGGGAACACCCCAGACGTCTCCCAGTCCCAGCGCGATTTCTTCCGTCTGGTTATAACGGCGGGGACTGTCCAGATGCAGAGGAACCGGAACGAGGGCATCCAGGCCGGGATTCTCGAAACACTCGCCCAGCCCTCTGCCCAGGAGGACGCCGCAGGCTTTGAGGCCCCCGTACTTGAGCCGAAGAATCACATCCCGCATGACGCCTTCATAAATGGCCCCCGCATAGACGGCCGCTCCCTCTCCGTGAACCCGACAGGGCATAGGACCTCCACAGTGAAGGCACCGGGGAATTTGTGGCTTTTCCAGCAGATATTCCAGACAGTCGGGACAGAGCAGACTGGCCGCCGCTCCGCAGACGGGGCAGGAAACCGGCCAAAGCATGTGAGAACACAGAGACAGAAATTTTGAAAGAAAACTCAAAGACAAACTCCTTTCAGGATTCAATAAAAAATCAGAGGTCAGGTATAGATCTTAATCAAAAGTCATAAATTTTTGAACGCTATTTTCAGTACGTGATCACGCATTTCACTATAAGGCGGAGACACAAAAAAAGAGGAGCCGAAGCTCCCCTCCAATCTTTAATCATCAACCTTCAACCTGCAATCCGCAAATCCGCCGGAACGGAAAATATGGGCTCTAAATATTGCCCACCGTGATACTTTGAACCCTGCCGCTTCTCATGCGAATCCCCACGCCCCGCCCTTCGCTTTCGAGATAACGGAGCTGTCCGCCCTTCCACTCCGACGGATAACCCATATTTTTGTAAAGGGCCTCGTCGGTGATGCCGATGGCCAGACCGTTCTGTAAAACGTGCTGGGCCGAGGTGACCTGCAGGCGGGCAATGTCGCTTTCTCCCCGGAAGTTCATGGTCAGCCCCGACCATGTGAAAGCCGAGGCGGTCTCCCGTGAGGGCCGGCCCAGATGCTTCACGGCGTCTTCTTTATTCGCTCCGAAGGTTTTGAGCAGCACGTCCGTATAACCTTCGGGCAGGGAAGCCGGTCGCGCGTCCAGGGGCTGGAAGTACTGTCCATAGATCCAGCCTTCTTTTCCTCCGGTTCGTACCTGATACCAGGGACCGGTCAGGGTGCCCGTGGTTCCCTCCCACCGGTTCAGAAGGTCGAGACGCACGTCCGCGCTCAGACGCGCCACCACCGATCCACCCGTGGAATGGTCCGCACGAACGTTGACGTTGCTCCCCGTGACCACGCCCCGGCTCGGAGCAAGAATCTGCAGCTCGGTCAGAGGATCTCGCTTCACGGGAACGATCGGCTCGTCGGGAACGGCCGGCTTCTGCTGATCCGCCGGGGTGGAAGGCGTCGGGGGAAGGGTGGGAGGCAGAGGGCTGGGACCCCTCTGAAAACCGCCCATCAGAAACCAGGCCGCTCCTCCCACGGCCAGCAGCAAAACCACAGGCCCCAGGATCCGGCGGAACAGAGAGCGGTTTTTGCGCTTACGCCGGCGGGTGTAGTGGGAAAACTCCTTATAAGAGTTGTCCGGCGCAATGTGCAGAGGACGCCTGGGAATGGCCCCCTCTTCTTTCGTCGGCTTTACGAAAACTCTGTGAGGCGAGGAAATTTCCGAGTCCTCCGTGAAAGGCGTCTCTAAATTCTCCGGGGTCGTCTCTCCTTCTCCATGAGATTCTTCCTCGCCGTATCTTTCCTCCGCTTCCCCGGGCTCGCTTTCCGCCCGCCAGGATTCGGCTTTCTGAGAGGAGGAAAACGAACGAATCGGAACTTCCCGGAAATTCGTCCCCTCATGCTCCTCGGAGGTCGGGCCATCCGTTTCTTCCGGGGAGAAATCCTCTCTTCGGGCCGTTTCGGCGTCGGCATCCTCCGCCCTGGTGTGCAGAGCCTTTCCGCACACGAAGCAGAATCGATGCCCCACTCCCACGCTGGCTCCACATGCCGGGCAGACCTTGGAGGCCCGTCTTCTCACCGGAATGGCGGTATAAATTTCATCTTCTTCGTCGATCATACGTTCCGTTTTATCTTCTTTGAACATTCTGGACGCGAAAACGCGTTCTCTCCTTCTCATTCCATTACTTCCCGGGGAAGAACTCCGCCCTCTTCCGGCGTTCCGCTCCAGGAAATCCTCATCGCCTTCGACGCCTCTGTCTTCGGGGTCCTCGTCTTCATAATCGTCGTCTCTGTCGTCGTCTTCACTCTCATCGTCCTCATAGTCTCTGTAGTTGTAAGAAGGGTTTTTCAGCAGAAAAGCGAGCAGTCCGGCCGCCAGGTAAAAAGCTCCGAATATCCGGGCTCCTCGGGCCAGAAAACACGCTCCCGCCGCGAGAATCAGGAAAAAACCTCCCGCGCGGCGTCTGTGAAAGCCCATGATCCCCCCGGGCAGAGACAGGACGACAGAAATGAACAGCACAATGGCCGTCAGCCACGAAAAATCATTGCCTGCAATTCCCGCCGCCTGAGACGCCGCATCGGGGGTATACAGCATCCACAGCACTCCGATTACCCCGATGATTATCGATACGATCGCCGTACCCAGTGATAACGCCAGCACTATCCAACGCATACGCATACCCCCATCACTGCAAGAAGAGTGAATCATCCAGAATTATATATTATTTAGAAACCCCTGGCTCCTAATCATCTTCCATCATAATACTCACAGATTCGACGTTTGGCAAACGCGGGATTTTTCCGCCGCTCTTTTCCGCTCCCTCAGGAGGCCGACGCGGCGCGGCGCAGGCGGTCCCTCAGAGCCAGACCGACGCCCCGGGCCTCCGGCCACTGGACGACGATGAGGGAAACTTTCTCCGCCTCCAGACGGCGGAAAGACGCGAAAACCCCCCGCGCGAAATTTTCCACGGAGTCGAAAACGATCACCTTCGCGAAAGGAAAATCCGGAACGTTCATCCCGATAAAACCCGCGGAGGAATGAAGTCCCTCCGGCAGTTCCCCTCCCTCCCAGATGCGCAGGGGGACGAAGGGCGCGTAATGTCTGTAACGCATTCCCGGCGATCGTCGGGCCGAATGGCTGTCCGCCCCTCCGGGTTTTTCTCCGAGAAAGTCCGCGATTTCCTCCAGGGACAGCCCGCCCGGCCGCAAAAGAACAGCCTTTTCTTCCGTCAGGTCCAAAACCGTGGACTCCACTCCCACATCCACGGCTCCCGCGTCCAGAACGAGATCCACGCATCCCGCGAGATCGGCCATCACCGCATCCGCGTCCGTGGGGCTGGGGCGCCCGCTTCGATTGGCGCTGGGAGCCGCCAGAGGAAACCCCGCCGCCTCAATGAGAGCCAGCGCCACCGGATGGTCGGGCATACGCAGCGCCACCGTGTCCAGGCCCGCCGTCACCTCCCGCGGAACCACCGGCAGCGAAGGAAGCACCAGAGTCAGAGGCCCCGGCCAGAAGGCCCGCATCATGGACCGGGCGCGGTCGTCCACCCGGGCCAGAGTCCGCGCCTCCTCCGGATCTCGCAGGTGAAGAATCAGAGGATTGTCCGAAGGGCGCCCCTTGGCGAGAAAAATTTTTTTCACCGCTTCGGGGTCCAAACCGTTCGCTCCCAGCCCGTAGACCGTTTCCGTGGGAAAGGCCACCAGACGCCCCTCCCGCAGCATACCGGCTCCCCGACGGATGACGGGCGCTTCGGGGTTCCAGCGGTTCACGGCAAGGCGTTCCGTTTTCATTTCCTTTTCATCCTTTTTTACTTGTATTTTTCATTTTTTACTTTCATTTTTCATTCTCGCGCTCATTGCCCTCACGCTCATTGCCATCTCTGAAGGTCTCCAGAAAACGCTCCCGAAAACGGGGGAATTCTCCCGCGAGAATCGCCTCCCGGGCCTTCCGGGCCAGGCGGATCGTGAAGCGCAGGTTATGCCAGGTGCAGAGCCGGGCGGAGAGAATTTCCCCGCAGCGGTGGAGATGCCGGAGATAGGCCCGGGTGAAATTGCGGCAGAGGTAGCAGTCGCACTCGGGGTCGAGAGGAGAAAAATCCCTCTCGTACTTCCGCGCCTTGATGTTGACCCGCCCGAAGGAGGTGAAGAGCGTTCCGTTCCGGCCGTTGCGGGTGGGCAAAACGCAGTCGAACATGTCGATTCCCCTGGCGATTCCCTCCACGATATTGGGAGGATACCCCACTCCCATCAGGTAACGGGGTTTCTGACGCGGCAGAACGGGGTTCAGGAGGTCCAAAATTCGATACATGTCTCCGTGGGGCTCTCCCACCGACAAGCCTCCGATGGCGTAACCGTCAAAGTCGAGCTCCATCAGTTCCCTCGCCGACCGGAGCCGCAGGTCATCGAAGGTCGAGCCCTGAACGACGCCGAAGAGGGCCTGAGAGGGTCTGTCATGGGCCTTCCGGCATCGCCCGGCCCACAGAGTGGTGCGCTCCAGTGCCTTCGCGGCCTCCTCCCGGCTGACGGGCCAGGCGGTGCACTGGTCGAAACACATGGCCACGTCGCTGCCCAGTTTTTGCTGAACCGACATCGCCCACTCCGGCGACATCCTGTGCAGAGAACCGTCCACATGGGAACGGCACTGGACTCCTTCATCGGTAATTTTGTTGAGCACCGCCAGAGAAAAAACCTGAAAACCGCCGCTGTCCGTCAGAATGGGACGATCCCAGCCCATAAAGCGATGCAGTCCCCCCGCCTCGGCGATCAGGTCCGCCCCGGGGCGCATGTGGAGGTGATAGGTGTTGCCCAGAAGGATGCGCGTTTCGATTTCCTCCAGCTCGCGAACCGTCATGGCCTTGACCGTGGCCTGAGTCCCCACCGGCATGAAAACCGGAGTCTCCACAATCCCGTGGGGCGTTATCAGCTCCCCCGCCCTGGCTCCCGTTTCCGGACAGGTCGCCAGAACCCGAAAGCCAAAGGCAGCGTCCTTCTCAGGCGGAAAGAGCCCCTCAGCCATAAAATAATCCTCAGGCATAAAGAGACCCCCAGCCAAAAAGGCGCTCCGCGTTGGCGTCCGTGATCCGGCACAGATCTTCCACGGAAATCCCCCGAACCTCCGCGACAGTTTCATAGACAAAGCGAACGAAAGCCGGCTCGTTGGTCTTCCCCCGGTAAGGTCTGGGCGTCAGCCACGGAGCGTCCGTCTCGCAGAGCAAACGATCCTCCGGCGCTTGAGCGGCGGTTTCCCGCAGGGCGTCATTTTTGGCCCAGGTCACGGGCCCCGCCAGAGAGATGTACGCGTCCAGCGCCTTCACCTCGTTCATATACTCCAGCCCTCCCGCGTAACAGTGGAAAAGCAGCCGCAGTTCCCGTGCGGCATCGAAGGGGAGCGATTTCAGCAGGGCCAGAGCGTCCTCCATGGCCTCTCTCACGTGAATGACGAGAGGTTTGTTCGTCCGCCGGGCCCATTCGGCATGCAGGCGAAACACCCTTCGCTGAACATCCCGGGGAGAATGGTCGTAGTGGTAATCCAGCCCCGTCTCGCCGATGGCCGCCACACGAGGGTCCTCCGCCAGTTTCAGCAGTTCCTCCGGAAGTTCGTCCTCCACCAGTTTCGAGTCGTGAGGATGAATGCCCACCGCGGCAAACACCCCTTCCGCGGCGTAAAGACGAGCCAGCCTCACCGCCTCGGCACTGTCCGAGGGCGTGCTCCCCACCACGAGAATGCGCTTCACGCCGGCCTCTCCGGCCCGCCGAAGAACCTCCGAAGCCTGGGAACAAAGAGGGTCGGTATTGATATGACAATGCGTATCCATAAAAAACAAAATGATGCCTCCACTATATAGCCCGGCAGGGAAAAATCAAAAAATAATCTAAAATTTAATAAAGGAAACGGGATCTCTGCTTTATTTATAGCCCAGTTTTTTCAGAATTTCGGTATAGCCCATCAAAAATCCTCCGTAACAGTCCGGTTTCGCCGCCAGGGACCTGTCGAAGATCGTCCGGCTGCGGTCCACGTCCGCCTGAATTTGCAGAGAAAGAGCGCCCGGATCGCTGAACCGCTCCTGTCTTCGAAGCCGTGAGAGAAAAAAAACGGGCAGACTCGCCTCGTAAAGGCTGCCCTCGTAGCTGAGGATGAAGACCTCCACCCGCACGTCGTCCAGGTCGTCGAAGGTCGGATTTTTGCCGATGGAGAGAGCTCCGGCCTTCCACTGTCCGCCCACCGGAACGGCCACGGCGTAAACTCCTTCCGCCGGCAGCAGTTTCGCACCGGGAACGTTCAGATTGGCCGTGGGGAAACCCAGTTCTCTCCCCCGCCCGAACCCGTGGACGACATCTCCCCAGAGAAACCAGGGATAGCCCAGATACCGCGCCGCCGACTCGCAGTCTCCGGCGTCGATCTGAGACCGGATCAGAGAGCTGGATATGCGAACGCCACGGGAAGTCAGGGCCGCCACGGGAAGAAAGGGAATCCCCTTTTCCCGGCAGTACTCCTCCAGCAGAGGAACGTCTCCGGTACGCCGGTAGCCGAAGCGGTAGTCCTCCCCAACCACGATGCCGTCCACCTCCACCACGTCATTCAGAAAATTCCAAAACTGTCGGGGGGAGAAATGCACCAGCTCATCGTCGAACTTCAGGTTGACGATATGAGGAACCCCCAAAAAGCGGCGAATCAGCTCCCGCTCCCTCAGGGTGAAAAGCGTCGCGGACAGTTCATGTCTGAAAAGCCCCGGATGGGGATCGAAGGTGATGACACCCCAATCCCTGTTTCGGGAAGACGCCAGTTCTCCGGCGTGTTTGAAAAGAAGCGCGTGTCCTCTGTGAAATCCGTCGAAGGATCCCAAAACGACAATCATCGAAGTTCCTCCGGACCGGCGATAATGTTGGTTTTCGGCCTCAGGCAGAGCTCGCCCTTCGCCCCCGTCTCGATGTCGGCAAACCCGATCATCCTCTTTCCCTCCACGTACACCCCTCCTGAAAGAGACACGGAACCGGGAACATAACGCCCCGCCTCTCCCAGAGGAACGCAGAGTCCGTCCATCAGCCTCCGTTCGGCGTCCGGCGAAAGGGAAACGCGGTGAAAATGAGCGCCCACCTCCGCGGGGGAGCGCAAGCGAAGTTCCATTTCCTCAGTCGCATCCGGCAGCAGGGCATCCCTCACATGAAAAGGTCCGGTGGAAAGCCGGCGCAGCTCCGTCACGCAGGCCCCGCACTGAAGGATCTCTCCGATGTCCCGAACGATGCTGCGGATGTAGGTTCCCTTTCCGCAGGTCACGGAAATCCGCACCCGACCCTCCCGAAGGGGTGAACACCGTTTCACGGAAGTCACGTAAACGGGCCGCGCCTTCGGCCGCTCCGCCCCTCCGGAACGGACGATGCGATGGGAGGGTTTTCCCCCCACCTTCAGAGCCGATATGCCGGGCGGAAGCTGCATGCGCTCTCCCCAAAAAGAACGAAGGACACTGTCAAAGGCCGCTTCATCCACCTTCGCCGCGTCCCCGCGAAACACCACCTGCCCCGAACTGTCGCAGGTATCCGTGGACACTCCGAGACAAACTTCGGCCTCGTAAACCTTGGAGAGCTTCATCACATAATCCGACAGACGCGTGGCCAGCCCCAGCAGGACGATGAGAAGGCCGGAAGCCGTGGAGTCCAGAGTTCCCGCGTGGCCCACCCGGGCGCCGGCAAAATGTTTTTTTACCCTCGCCACGCACTCCGCGCTGCGGAGCCCCACAGGTTTGTCAATCAGCAGCAAACCATTCGGCATAGGCATTCTCCACGGTGGTCCGAACGATTTGAATGGCGTCTTCCAAAGGAAGGGGCAGCGTGGTTCCCGCGGCTCTGGGGTGTCCTCCGCCCCCCAGGGAACGGGCGACAGAGGCGGCGGTAACCGCCCCGGCTCTGGAACGAAAACTGACCCGCGCATCCTTTTCGCCCTCGGTGACCATGGCGGCGAAACGAACGCCCTGGATCAGCAGCAGCTGATTGACGAGAGATTCCGTATCCGCCACTATGGCGCCCGTGGTTTCAAAATCTTTTCGGGACAGCCAGGTCATGGCGATCTGAGACTGGACCCCAAAGCGGCATATCCGGCTCAGGGCCAGCCCCCACAGGTGCATCCCCTCCAGAGATCGATTCTGGCGAAGGGCGGCGTCGATTTTCGCCGGATCCACCTCCCGGCACAGGAGGTCCGCCGCCACCCGATGGGTTTCGGGGGAGGTGTTGCTGTACATGAAACCCCCCGTGTCGCTGATGATACCCGTATAAAGGCCCTCGGCCACCCGGGGCGTGATGTTCCACCCTCCCGCCTGCATGATGTGCCACAGGAGCTCGGCCACAGAGGACACTCCCGGCTCCACGCAGTTCATCGTGCCGAAAAGGCTGTTGTCCTCGTGGTGATCGATATTCAGAATGAACGCGTGGGGAAGCCGGGCGTCCCGCAGTCCCTTTACGCCCCTGTCCTCGTCAGCCGAGTCCAAAAAGATGTGAAGGATCTCCCGACTGTCAAAGACGTAGCTTTCCTGAATACGGTAGTTCTCCACATTAGGAAGGTAGTCGTAGGAGGGAGGCACCGGGTCGGGCCCCGTCCAGCGGACGTTCTTCCCCTGCAGCAGCCCCGCCTCAAACAGCGCCGAGCCGGAGCCCAGAGCGTCTCCGTCCAGTTTCATATGGGAAAAAATGTACCATGAAGCGGCTTCGGAAAGCGTGCGGGCGACCTGCGAAAGGACTTCCGGATTCAGGGTTTTCATGATTGCCCCCCTTCCTCCGTTTCCTCGTCCCCGTCTTCATCTTCGTCCCCGGCGTCGTCGTCTCCTTCGGCCTCTTTTCCGTGAGAATCCAGCCCCAGCCGACGCAGAACATCATCAATATGCCGCCCGTATTCCTGAGACTGATCGACCAGGAACTCCAGGGCCGGCACATGCCGCAGTTTCAATCCGTGTCCCAGCATCGTACGCAGTGCGCCTTTCACGTTCTGCAGTTCAACCAGCACTTCCGGGCGAATCGCGGGGTCCAGCGTCGTAAAATACACCCGCGCGGTCTCCAGATCTCGAGCGCAGTCCACTCCTGTGATGATGGCGTTTTTCGCTCCGTCGTTCTTGATTCGCTGTTCCAGAAGCAGCGATATTTCCCGTTGAAGCTGCTTATTGATCCTCGCCATGCGAAACGTTGCCAAATCTGTTCACCTCCTGCCGAAAGTCCACGATTCCGAACCTCCGGCGTTCTTCCCTCGCGGCCATAACGGTATGCCCCATTCTCAGCCCTTAACTCTCATTTCTCGTTTCTTACAATTTCTTACGATTTCTTACAATCTTTTACAGCGTGCGTTTTTCCTCAACGACCTCGTAAGCCTCCAAAATATCGCCTTCTTCGAAGTCCTGGAATCCCGCCAGGGTGATGCCGCAGTCGAACCCCGCCTTGACCTCCCGCGCCTCGTCCTTAAAATGATGCAGCGTGGAAATATTGCCGTTCCAGAGAACGATGCCCGCCCTCACGACGCGCACTTTGGCGTTGCGGCGCACAAGACCCTCCGTCACATGACAGCCGGCGACCCTTCCCGCCTTCGGAATTTTGAAAATCGAGCGAATTTGCGCCTCACCCAGAATCTGCTCCCGGAGGCTGGGCTTCAGAAGCCCTTCCATAGCCGCCCGAACGTCGTCGATCACGTCGTAGATAATGTTGTAAATGCGAATTTCCACTCCGTCCGACTCCGCGATTTTTTTCGCGTTGGCGTCGGGGCGGACGTTGAAGCCCACAATGACCGCATTGGAGGCCGAGGCCAGCATGACGTCCGACTCCGCGATTCGTCCGACTCCGCGATGAACGATATTGACGCCCACCTCGCTGGTGGCCATTTTTTCCAGAGAAGCGCAAAGAGCCTCCACGGACCCCTGCACGTCGCACTTGATCAGCAGGTTCAACTGAGGAATCTGCCCTTCCTGCATCTGAGAGTAAAGGTCCTCCAGGGAAACCCGATGAACGGGCGCTCCCGAGGCGTCGCGCTGCAGAGAACGGCTTTCGGCCAGAGCCGAACGGGCTTCCCGCTCCGAGGACACCACCCTGAAAAACTCTCCCGGCTGAGGAACCTCGTCCAGTCCGAGAATCTCCACTGGGGTACTCAGTCCGGCGGAGTTCACATTTTTTCCGGTGGTGTCGATCAGCGCACGGATTTTGCCCCAGGCGGACCCGAACAGCACGATATCCCCGCGCTTCAAAGTTCCCTTTTGCACGATGACCGTGGCCACGGGCCCCTTGCCCTTGTCGAGCTGGGCCTCAATGACGACGCCCTCCGGAGAGGCGGCAGGGTCGCCTTTCAGCTCCTGCATCTCCGCCACAAGAAGGACCATTTCCAGCAATTGGGGAATACCGTCGCCTTCTTTGGCCGAAACGTCCACCATGATCACGTCGCCGCCCCACTCCTCGGGAACCAGCCCCGCGTCGGAAAGCTGCTGACGGACTCGGTCCGGTTTCGCCGTGGGCTTGTCCACTTTGTTCACCGCCACCACAATGGGCACTCCCGCCGCTTTGACGTGGTCGATGGCCTCCCTGGTCTGGGGCATCACCCCGTCGTCCGCCGCCACCACGAGAATAACGATGTCCGTCACGCTGGCCCCCCGGGCGCGCATGGCGGTAAAGGCCTCATGACCGGGCGTGTCCAGGAACACGATGGGCTTCTTTTCGTGCATGACGATGTAAGCGCCGATGTGCTGGGTGATGCCCCCCGCCTCTCTGGCCGTGACGTTGGTGTGACGGATGGTGTCCAGCAGCGTCGTCTTGCCGTGGTCCACATGTCCCATCACCGTAACGATGGGGGGGCGCGGAACCCGTTTACCGTCTTCTTCGCCGCTTTTCTGTTTCTGCCCGTGGGGGCCGGGCGTCGCTTCAGCCGGTTTCTTTTCGGGCTCTTTATCCCTTTTTTTCTTCGTTTCGACGGGCGTCGGCGCTTCCTCGAAAACAAAAGAAACGTCGAAGGCTTTTTCCAAAACTTTCGTTATTTTGTCGTCCACCGGACTGGTAGCGGGAACCATGATCCCCGCCGACATGAGCGCCTTTACCGCATCCGCGCTGGAAATTCCAATTTTTTCCGCCACTGACTTAATCGTACTCTTCTCTCCCCACTCTATTTTTTTCTTTTCCACCGGATTCGCATCCGACGTCTGCGTTTTCGGAACGCTCTCCGACAGCGCATCTTCAACCAGCTGGGCCACGTCGTTTTCAATGGAACTCATGTGCGTTTTGACTTCGATGCCCAGATCTTCCAGAATTTTCATTAAATCTTTGTTACTTTTACCCAAAATCTTGGCCAGTTCATACACTCTCATTTTGCTCAAGGGCGATTCCCCCTTCTCTAAGCAACATTTTTATCTTATCCGCCAGACCGTTGCGCTCCGGCAGAGCTATTGCCTGTACGTTCGACGCTCCCAGAGCCGCGGAAAGCTCCGCGCTGGAAAGAGGCATACGAAGATGAACGTGCCCGCCGCCTTCGATTCCCCCGACGATCGCCCCGACGGAATCGGAGGCGTCGGCGGCGGTCAGGATCAACAGGGGTTCCTTCTTACACTGCGATTTTACACTATCGGTTCCGATATATATCAAAGAGGCCCGGCGCGACAGCCCCAGAATGGAATGCAGTTCCTTCCGGATCTCCGCCCTGTCCCGACCGCCGCCGCCGGTTTCGATGTACTCCAGCAGTTTCTCGAAAATTTCGGGAGAGACCTCCGTTTTCAGCGCCCGGGACAGGGCTCCGGTTTTCCGCGCTTTCTCGACGCATTCCCTTCGCGCGCAGAGGTAGGCCCCCCGCCCCGGAAGTTTGCCCCGGGTATCCAGGGCGACGGTTCCCTCCGGCGAGCGGACGACTCGCACCAGCGCCCTCCGAAAGGATTCCTCTCTGCAGGCGACGCAGGTACGGGGCCGTTGTCTCGGGATGCCGGCCATAACCGTCACTCCGCTTTTTCCTCCACAAAATCGTGGAAGATATCCGACAGGGTGGGCATACGATCGACCTCAATGGCGCTGATGTCGATCTTCCAGCCGGTCAGCCGGGCGGAAAGACGCACGTTCTGCCCTGCCTTGCCGATGGCCAGAGAAAGCTGATCGGGATACACGTACACCTGCACGGATCGCTCCTGATCCAGCACTGGCTCCACCTTCGCCACCCTGGCGGGAGAAAGCGAGTTGCGGATGTAGACCAGAGGCTCGCTGCTCCAGATGACGATGTCCACCTTCTCTCCGGCAAGCTCCCGGCTCACCGCCTTGATCCGCGCCCCTCCGTTTCCCACGCAGGCCCCCACAGGGTCCACGTTGGCGTCCAGGGTCATCAGAGCCACCTTCGCCCGGGTGCCCCCCTCACGCACGATGTTCTTGATCTCAATTACGCCGTCCGCGATTTCGGGGACTTCCAGCTCCAGCAGTTTGCGCAAAAGCCCCGGATGAGTCCGGGAGACGACAATACGGGGTCCTCGCGTCGTCTGCCGCACATCCAGCACGAAGAACTTCATGCGATCGCCAGGATTGTACTTTTCTCCGGCGATCCGCTCTTCTCTGGGGAGAATGCCCTCTGTCCGCTCGTTCAGTCGGATGAGCACCTGATTGTTTTCGGATTTGAACACGACCCCCGTCATCATCTCGCCGACCTTGTCGGAAAACTCCTCGTAGATCACCTGCCGTTCGGCGTCCTTCAGGCGCTGAATGATCACCTGACGCGCCGTCTGCGCCGCGATTCTTCCAAAATCCTCCGGGTTCTTCTCGATGCGCAGGACATCTCCCGCCGCGACGTTTTTGTAGCCCAGCTTCTTCGCGTCGGCCAGCGTGATTTCCGTGTCCTCCGACTCCACGGTCTTCACGACTGTGCGCAGTTCGGAAACCGAGACGTTGCCGCTTTCGAAATCGACGTGAACCTCGACCTCCTGGTTGCCCCCCTGGTATTTTCTGTAAGCGGAAATAAGCGCAGCCTCAAGGCTGGAGGCAATCAATTCCACAGAAAGGCCACGTTCCTTCGTTATCTGATTCAATGCACGTAAAAAATCGCGCCCCAACTGCATTCAATGTTCCTCCTCATGTTCTGTTCGCCGGTATTGCTTCGTTTTTTCGTTTTTTGCCGCCCGGCTTCTTCTTTGGCTCCTGGGGTTCCAGTCCTCTGAAAACCAGCGTCGCCCGGGCCACAAGGCCGAAGGGGATCACCCTCTGCCCCTCCTCGGTGACCAGAGTGACCGACGCCTCGTCGGATTCTTTGATAATCCCCGTGTGAACCTTCCGACCATCAATCAGCTCCAGCGTTTTGATCCTCGCTTCCCTGCCGTTGAAACGCAGGTAATCGGCGGGGGTGAAAAGAGGTCTTTCCAAGCCGGGTGAACTGACCTCCAGGTAATATCTGCCAGTCAGCTCCGGAGAGTCGGCTTCGTCCAGATAACGATTCAGCGCTTTTGAAACCACCTCGCAGTCTCTGATGCCGATTCCCCCCAGAGAATCGATGAACACCCGCACCACCGGTCTTCCGGATTCCGTCGTCAGAGCGGCGTGTACACACTCGTAGCCCAGTTCTTCCACTGTTCTGCCAATTTCGCGGATCATTGCTTCCTTACTGCTGTCACTCAACAGCCAAACCTCCTCTCCCATCTCCGGTAACGGGCAGGAATTCGGGTATTCACTCGGATATTCTTCCAGATATTCATTCATTCCAGATATTCACCAGATATTCAAACAAAGAGAGTGGGCGAACACCCACTCTCCAAGTCAAAATCTACCGTGAATTGACCCTATTATACACTCACTTCTCCCAAAAAACAATCACCGCGGCAAAATATTTTTTGGGGACGCTCGGCCTTCGATTTGATTTGACTTCAAATCGGCGTCAAACCCGGCGTCAAACGTAAAAGTCCTTTATAAAGTCCGCCCAGCAATTTTCGATTGCCGCCTCGTAACGATCCTCCACGGACATTTCCAAAGCCCGATCCGCGCAAACTTCATCTTCCAGGACAGGCAGCTCCTCCTCGGCAAGCCCCTGAAAATCTCCACACAGTTCGTTACGAATGTAGACGCCGCTCATTGGACTTTCCTTCCTTCTTTTTATACAGCCTTTTATACAGCTTTCATACAGCTTTTATTCGGCAGATGTTCGCTTCAGTTTCACGCTCAGATTTTCTTTTCGTCGCCCAGTCGGGACAGGGTTTCCTCCCGTCCCATCACTCCCATCAGGAGCGGCAGGGGGGAACCGCTTTCCCGCCCGGTCAGGATCAGCCTCAAAGGGTGGAAAAAGGCCTTCCCCTTCAGCCCCTGTTCCTTCATATAACCCCTCAGCTTTCCGTTCAGCATCTCCTCATTCCATGGATCGGCTGAACGCAGCGTTTCCTTCAGTCCGGACAGCCAGGGCAGATCTTCGTTCCGCAGGGGCGGCCTCTCAAAGAGAACCTCCAGGGCCTTCCGCAGCAGAGGCAGCGTGGGATTTTCCCCAAGCAGGTCCTCAATCAGGAGCTTCATTTCCTTCGAATCGAACTTTTCAAACCGGGGATCCCGCTCTTTCAGTTTCTCCAGCAGAACTCCGCTTCCCAATCGCTCCACAGCCGCCTTCTGCCAGGCGAGCAAATGGGCCTCGTCATGGACAGGGGAGGAAACCGAAAGGCGATCGAGAGAAAAATCCGCCGCCATCCCCTTCAGAGAAAAAAGCGAAACGGACTCGGAAGGGGTCCAGCTCAGGGTGGCCAGACAGGCGCAGATCGCCTCGGGAAGAAATCCCCTTTCCCGATAAGCGCTTATGGGAGTGGAGCCCGTCCGCTTGCTGAGTTTTCGATGGTCCTCCGAGGAGAGAATCATCGGGACGTGGGCGCAGTCGGGGAAGGGCCAGCCCAACGCGTCGAAGATCGCCTTCTGACGCACCGTATTGGGAATGTGCTCGTCGCCCCGAATGATGTGGGTGATCTCCATCAGGCGATCGTCCACCGCGGAGGCGAAAAGATACGTGGCCTGTCCGTCGCTTCGGGTCACCACAAAATCCCCCATGTTGGGAGCAAAGGACAGCTCCCCCCTGGCCTGGTCGTGAAACGAGAGGGTTCTGTCGGGAAGGGCGAAACGCCAGCAGTACCGCTCTCCCTTCTCGATCCGGCGAAGGGCTTCCTCACGGGGAATGGCCCGACAGGCCCCATCGTAACGGGGCGGCAGGGCTTTCGCCATCTGTCGTTCCCGCAGATCTTCCAGCCGTTTCTCGCTGCAGAAACAGGGATAAACAGCGTCTTTTTCCCTCAGGGCGGAGAGAGCCTCTTCGTAAAAACGGGCACGCTCGCTTTGTCTCCAGGGGCCTTTCCCCGAAAAATCCGGACGTCCCGGCCCCTGGTCCCATTCCAGACCCAGCCAGCGCAGATCTTCCATTATTCGCGCCTCGTATTCGACGCTGGAGCGCTCTCGGTCCGTGTCGTCGATGCGCAGGATGAAGCAGCCCTTCTCTCCCGCGCCTCGGGCAAAAAGAAAATTGAAGAGGGCCGTTCTGGCTCCACCGATGTGGAGATCCCCCGTGGGCGACGGGGCAAAACGCGTGCGAATCGCTTTCGTCTCCGTCATTTCACCCGCGACCTCCGCAGGGTCGCCACAGCCCGGCAGACCATCGATCGTCCCAGCCCGGGGTCGCCGGTCTTCTCAGCGGATTTGGCCTTCAGGTTCACGCAGTTCTCCCCCTGGGGGTTCAAAAAGGCTGAAAGTTTTTCCCGCATAAGGGGCAGATGGGCGTTCAGGCGCGGAATCTGCGCTTCGATAACGGCGTCCACCCAGACGATGCTCCACCCCTCCCCCTTCACCTTCTCCACGACCTCCCCCAGCAGTTTCATGCTGTCCGCGCCTCTGTATTTTTCGTCGTCGGCGGGGAAAAGGTTTCCGATGTCGGGCAGTCCCGCCGCCCCCAAAATCGCGTCGGAGACCGTGTGAGCCAGCAGGTCCGCATCGGAATGCCCCAAAAGCCCCAGGGGCGACTCGATCCGCACGCCCCCCAGAATGAGGGGACGTTCGGGGGTCAGCCTATGAACGTCATATCCGATTCCCGTTCTTATTTCATTTGCAAATCCCGTCTCATTTTCCATCTCGCGCTCATTTCTCGCGTTCCGCACCATGTCCGCCGCCAAAAGAGACGCCAGGCGAAGATCCTCCGGCCAGGTCACCTTGAAGTTCAGCCGCTCTCCCTCGACGCACTGCAGCTCCAGCCCCGCCGCAAGCCAGGCCTCCGCCTCGTCCCGAACTCCGGCTCCGTGTTCCTCCAGAACCCGCTCAAGGGCGCTGCGAAAAAAGGACTGGGGGGTCTGCGTTCCATAAAGATTCTCTCGGGGGACAACGGTTATTTTACCGTTTTCGATGCGCTTGACCGCCTCGGTCAGGGGAAGTACGGGAACGGCCCCCGTGGTTTCGCCGGTACGCTCCATCAAATCCGCCAGGAGTCCCGGTGAGGCGAAAGGGCGCGCCGCGTCGTGGACCATGACGTAATCGCAGGAGCAGAGGGAGAGCCCGTTTCGCACGGACTCCGAACGGGTGGCCCCCCCGGAGGCCACGCGAAAGGGCAGGGAAAACGAGGGAAAATTCTCAATATGACGGCCTTCGGGCAGAACCAGGACGATCTCGCTCACGCCCTCATTCTTCAGGGATTCTGCCAGTCTGACGCTCCAAAGCCACAAAGGACCGTCCCCCAGAGAGCGAAACTGCTTTTCCAGCCCGCCGATGCGACTGCCGCTTCCCCCCGCAACCACAAGAAAAGAAAATTCCTTCATCAGTTTTCTCAAACCTCATTTCGCGTGAATCCGGGATTCGAGAGCGGTGTGGAGCGTCATACGGTCCGCGAATTCTATGGAGCCTCCCACGGGCAGCCCGAAAGCCAGCCGGGAAATTTTGAGGCCGCTTTCCGCCCTGTCCTTCAGAATTTCCAGAAGGGTAAAGTAGGTCAGATCTCCCTCCATCCGGGGATTGGTGGCGATGATGACCTCCGACGCCTGAAGGGCATCGATATGACCCAGAAGGAACGCGATGTTTCCGGAACTCAGCTCCTGATCCTCCAAAGGCGACACCCGGCCTCCCAGCACGTGATAGAGGCCGTTGTAAATCCCCGCCTGCTCGAAGGACACGAGATCATCGATACTTTCCACCACGCACAGCGTTTTCCGGTCTCTCAGCATGTCCCCGCAAATCGGACAGGGGTCGGAATCGGAAATGTTGCCGCACTCTCCGCAGGTGAAGAGCCCTTCCTTCAGTTCCGTTATGGCGCCCCCCATTTCGCGAAGAAAGGCTTCATCCTGCCGAAGCAGAAAGAACACCATTCTTCTGGCGCTTTTGCTGCCAACGCCGGGGAAATTTTTGAAGCAGTCGATCAGGCGTCCAATGGGATCGCGAGTCGATCGAGACACTTAAAACCCCAGCCCGAGGGACCCCAGCGCGCCGGTGAGAACACCCATTTTAGAGTTCGCGAGTTCTCTGCTTTTCTGGAGGCCGTCGTTGACCGCGACCATGATCAGATCTTCCAGCATCTCCACCTCTTCGGCTTTGATCACCTCGGGATCGAGATGCATTTCAACCAGGTCACCCTGCCCCGTAAACAGGGCGCGGACCATTCCGCCCCCCGCGTTGCCCTCGACCCGCTCTTCCGCCAGCTTCTCCTGAATCTGCATCATCTGAGCCTGCATTTTCTGGGCCTGTTTCATCATGTTATTGATTTTCATCGACAATGCCTCCGCAAAATATATTCTTTATAATTCTAATAATAATTTTAACTGTCGAAGTCCACGGCTCCCTTTCGTCAGGAGTTCGTCAGGAACAGGAAGCTCATCGCGAAACTCCTGTGATTGTATGACAGGAGTTTTTTTACGGCAAGGCATTTTTATTTTTTCCGCGGGTCAGTTTTTTCAGAGCGAATCGTTCCTGCCGCTCACGTTCCGAAAGCGTGTTGCGGATGCGGACCTCGTCCTCCCGAAACTCCGGCAGCAGTGTGTGCTCCAAAACGTTGATTCTCGCCAGCGTCCTCGAAAGCTCCCTTTCCAGCGCCTGAACTTTGGCCTTTGCGTTAAGGTAAGTCCACAGCAGGTCGTCGATTTGCCCCAGTTTTTCCACAAGGGCATCGGCATCCAGGGCGGTCAGGGCCGGATCGTAGGAAGGCGGGCCGAAGGGCGTTTCCGGATGGGGCGTAAAAACCGGAAAACGGCATCCCATCACCATCTCCAGTCGGGTCAGGACCCTCCGGGGAAGAACGGGGCGCAGCAGAGCGGAGACCGTCGCCCCCTCCAAGAGATACAGACGCCCGTAAATCTGCCACAGGGCCGCGATATGCTCCTTCAGAGCGGCTTCCCGTTCTCTGAAACACCGCCGCTCTTCCTCCAGCGCCCGCAGCAGACTGTCGCGTTTTTTTTCGAGCAGTCCTTTGCCGTAAAGAACGAGTTGCGTTTGACGCCGCACGTCCAGAAGCTGCTCGCGAGTCGCCGGCCGTGACATGCGCGCCTATCCCTTCAGTCTGCGTTCCAGCAGGGCGCGGGGCAGGCGATAAAGTTCCGAGGCGGGCAGCAGGCTCAGAACGTCCCAGGCCGCGTTTTCGGACTCCGCGAAGGTGCGTCTTCCTGAATTTCCCGTTTTTTCCCGGTCGCCTTTCTGCCCGAGAAAAACCTGCTCGAAACGCTCGCCGAAGCGCAAATATCGTTTTTCCACGTCGTTCAGGCCGTCGTCCCCCACAATGAGCCTCAGGCGATCCAGATCTCTGGCCTTCGCGTAAGCGGCGTAAAGCTGATCGGCCAGCGCCCGGTGGGACTCGAACGTCCGTCCCCGCCCGATGCCCTTATTCATCAGACGCGACAGGGAAGACAGCACGTCCACGGGAGGGAAAATCCCCATTTCATGCAGCCGGCGGTCCAGAACAACCTGCCCCTCCGTAATGTATCCGGACAGGTCCACAACCGGATGCGTCATGTCGTCGTCCGGCATCCCGATAACGGGAATCTGCGTCACGCTGCCCGGCCCTCCGGCGATGCAGCCGGCCCGCTCGTATATTTCGGCGAGGTCGGAGTACATGTAACCGGGATAGCCCCGCCGCCCTGGGACCTCCTCCCGGGCCGCCCCGATTTCTCGCAGGGCCTCGCAGTAATAGAGCATGTCCATCATGACCACCAGAACGTCATATCCTTTGACAAAGGCGAAATACTCGGCGATCGTCAGGGCGATGCGCGGCGTCAGCAGACGTTCCGCGGCGGAGTCTCCGGCGGTGTTCAGGAGGAAAATTCCATTCTCTTCGGCGTCCTCTCCATCCCGCAGGGCGCTCATGCAATAATCCGCCTCACGATTGGTAACGCCCATGGCCGCGAACACCAGAAGAAAGCGGGAGTCTTCCTCCTGGACGCTGAAAGCCCTCGTATCCCGGGCAATCCGAACGGCCACCTCGGCGGCGGGCAGCCCCGGCCCCGCAAAGACGGGCAGTTTCTGTCCGCGCACCAGGGTATTCATCAAATCCAGGGCGGAGATCCCCGTCTCCAGGGGGGCGCTGGGACTCCTGCGGCAGGCCGGGTTGATGGGCAGCCCGCTGACGGGAAGAAAGGCCTCGAAGTCGGACGGACGACCTCCCTCCAGAGGCTGGCCTCGTCCGTTCAGCACCTGGCCCCGCAGATGGTCCCCGATGCCGATTTTCATCACATCCCGTTCCAGCCAGACCAGGGTCCCCCCCGTCTCCAGTCCCATGGTCCCGTCAAAGACCTGGATGATGCAAAAATCCTCGCCGGCCTGTAAAATCTGCCCCATGCGGGTACCCGAACTCGTTTCCACGGACACCAGCTCGCCGTAGCCGGCTCCTTTCACGTTTTCCACAAAAAGGAGCGGCCCGGATATTCCTCTGATTCCACGCGTTCCCTCTCTGAAAAGATTCATCGGCATGACCTCATCGCTCCACAGGGCTCTCGTTTCTCGTCCCCATTTTTTCTTTTGCGGCCGAAAATTTCGTCTCCATGGCGGAAAGCCACTCTCCGGCCTTTTCGGACAGGGCGTTCTCCGGCAGAGCGCGGAGAGACATCAAATCCGAACGGATGGGAAAGGCGACGACCTCGTCGTAATACAGCCCGTCGGCAATGGCCTTTCTCGCCTTCTCGTCCAGGGTTCTCAGCAGGCTCAGCAGGGCGGCGGATCGCGTCAGAGAGAAACAGGCGTCCTCCGGGCTGTAAGCGTTCTGCTGCAAATAGAGAATTTTCAAATTTTCAGCGTGATAAAGAGCCCATTTATCTTCCTCCGACAGCCCGTCTCTGCCCAGAAGGCGCACCAAATCCGAAAGCTCTCTCTCATGAAGCAGAACGCCCTTCAGATACTCCCGGAGAGCCGTCCAGTTCTCCCCCGCCATTTCCTCCATTCCGTCGGAGAGGAGGTTTTCGTAGAGGGAATAGCTGACTCGCCAGTTGATGGCCGGAAAATGACGGGCCTGCGCCAGATTTTTGTCAAGTCCCCAAAAGGCTCCCGACAGTCTCAGGCTCGCCTGGGTCACCGGTTCGGAAAAATCGCCCCCCGCAGGAGAAACCGCGTTGATGGCCGTCACGGAACCCTGCCGCCTGGGCCGTCCCAAAACTTCCACGCGCCCCGTTCGTTCGTAATAGCGGGAAAGCCGCGACCCCAAATAGGCGGGGTAGCCCTCCTCTCCCGGCATTTCTTCGAGACGTCCTCCGATTTCCCTGAGAGCCTCCGCCCAGCGGGAAGTGGAGTCGGCCATGACGGCCACGTCGTACCCCATGTCGCGATAATATTCCGCCAGGGTCATTCCAAGGTATATGCTGGCCTCCCGCGCCGCCACAGGCATGTTCGAGGTGTTGGCGACGAGGACCATGCGCTCCATGAGGGGCGTACCGTATCGAGGGTCCGTCAGGGTCGGAAATTCCTCCAGAACCTCGGTCATTTCGTTGCCCCGTTCGCCGCAGCCGACGTAAACGATCACGTCGGCGTTACACCATCGAGCCAGAGACTGCTGCGTCACCGTCTTCCCCGTTCCGAAGCCGCCGGGAAGGACGGCGGTTCCTCCCAGAGCCAGAGGGAACAGCGTATCCAGCACCCTCTGCCCCGTGAGCAGGGGCCGGTCCGAGGGCAGACGGCTCCCCGCCGGCCGGGGAACACGAAGCTCCCATCGCTGACTGAGGGTGATTTCCGCGCCGTTATCGAGACGGCAGATGCACTCCCGAACCCTCCGGTCCCCTTCGGGAGCGATCCAGGACACCCGTCCTCCGGGGAGATTCGCCGGGAACAGCACCCGATGCAGAAATCGACTGCCCTCGACGACCGTTCCCAGAACGTCTCCCGGCCCCGCTTCCTCCCCCGTCTCCGTCGCGGGGGTAAAACGCCACAGTTTGTCGTCAGAAAGGGCGGAAGCCTGAGCGCCCCGCTCCAAATAAATTCCCTTTTCCCCCAGTTTGCGCAGGGGCCGGCCCGTTCCGTCCAAAACCGTGCCCAACAGCCCGGGGCCCAGTTCAATTCCGAGAAGTTCGCCGGTAAAGAGAATCTCCTCTCCCACTCGAAGCCCTGTGGTGTCTTCGCAGGTCTGGATGTCCGCCTCTCCGTCCCGAATCCGGATGACCTCCCCCAAAAGCCCCAAAACGCCCACCCGAACCACTTCGAACATGCGGACGGAAAAATCCGTTTTCGCGGTAACGACGGGGCCGGAGACGATTTTGACGGCACCTCTGTTTGGAGATTTTGAAATCGATTCTCCCCTCGGCTCTTTCATCGGGCTCCCCAGGAGCCGATAATTTTTTTCAGACATTTATTTTTCCTCTGTTTCGTCAGCCGCATCCGGCAGGGTCAGCCAAACCGGCGAACGGGAATCTTTCAGGCGACGCTTCAGAGAATCGTGCAGCCCGTCGAACCATCTTTTTTCCGCGACCACCAGCGCGGGATCCAGCGCCTCCAGTTTTCCCGAAACCGCGGGAAACTCCGCCGGAGTCTCGCAGACCAGCGATGCGAAACCCAAAAGAGACCAGAGATCGACAAAAATCTGTCGTCCCACCACAGCCGGGACCTGTCCTTCCTCAGTCATACGTCATTTCCTCTCCGCATTTTCCCCAGGGGAATGAGTCTGCAGTAAATCCGTTCCGGGAACATGGAAAAAGCCAGCCCCGAAGCCACCACGTTGAGGTTGTGCCATTCGATGAGCTCCATTCCCGTGTAACCCATCAGCGTCTCTATCCCCAGAGGATTCGTTCTGTAAAGACTCCGGAGCCACTCCAGCACTCCAAAACGCAGCCGGTAATGCCATTCTCCCCTTGAAGGAACGATTCCGTCCCTGGTCAAATCTCTTTTCAGATCGTTCCAGAGGGACAGAAAGGCTGCCGAGAAATTCAGCGCCTTCAGGCTCGTCCTTCCGGTCCTTCCAGGATCCGCCGGAGTTTCCGGCTCCGGCGCCGTCAGGGCCTCCACGTCCCTCAGGAGGTCACCATCTCCTCCGCCGCTGTGCCGAAACCACACCCCCATGTTCCAGACGTCCCGCCGCAAAAGCAGATACTGCCTCAGAGCTCTGCCGTTGCCTGAGGAAACGTCGCGAACCACGGCGCAGCCGTACTCCAGAAAAGAACACAGCAGCGCCCGCTCCATTTGCCGCACGTCGCCGCCGGTCATCTTTACGGCCTCCGCGGCCTCCGCGCCTTCGAGAAAACCCGCCAGAGTCGAGGCGATCATCCCTGCGACAGGGTGAGGATTCTCCTGACAGAGCTCGCAAACCTCCTGGAGCGAGGAACAGGATGACCAGAGGCGATCGTAGAACAGCGGGGACAAAATTCCATAACCCCGCCACAGAGGGGGATTTTCTCTGTCGGACCTCCGAAGCAGACCCCGCAGGATGAAACGCAGATTATCCAGATCGGCCCCGGAAAATAAAACCGTCAGCAGGTCCCGGGTCTCGCCTTCCGCCATGCGCAGCACGCTCCCCAGCCCACAGGAAAGGGCCGACATGAGGGCCGCCCGAACACGGCGAAGAAGGAGCGTCTCTCCGGAGATCATCTGAGCCCTGAAAAACTCCGAGGCCCGTCCCTGCAGCAAAAAACGCTCCATGTCGCCGAGAGAGCCCCGAACAAGGCGCAAATAGGCGTCGGCATCCAGAAAAGAGCGGGTTCTTGCCCTCACTCGGGCGTTGACGCAGTCGTAATTTTCACCTTTCGGCGAAAGACAGTTTTTCAGGCAACTCAAAGCACTCCCGGAACTCTTCAAGAAAGGCGGGATAAAGGCGTCTCCATCGCGTCCGAAAAGTGTTGTCGACAAGCCTGCTCTCTCCCTTCCCCGCCTCGACGAGAACAAGTCCTCCCCAGACGTCCTCCAGCTCCTCGCGAACTTCGCAAATATCGCAAATTTCCTTCCGCCCCTTCAAAAAACCGGCGTCTCCCTTTTCTACCAGCGCCACGAGAGGAGACTCAAGGCCTTCCGATGCCTCCTCCGCCAGAGCCCGCAGAACTTCTTCGTACTCCCGGGGCGAAGTCCGTCTGAAATCTCTCAGACCTTCGGAGATTCGAGCCTCCAGCCGCCCCATCAAATCGCTTCTCAGCCCGACCTCGCCGGCTTTTGCCCGTCGCTCTCCATAGCGCCGGTTGGCCCTCAGGCCGTCACTCAGCCGTTGAGCGGCGGCGCGGCGCAGGCGGTAGACGATACCCTCCACCTCCATGCGACGCGCCGTAATGATGTCCGCCATTTCCTCGTCCACAGCGCGCTTCAGGGTCTGGATGCGCTCCTCGAACTGAAAGGAAAGCGCCGACCTGAAGTCCGACAGGTCCTGTATTTGTTCCAAAGAATCCTGCAAGCTAAACGATCCTCATGATAATCATAATAGCGACGACAAAACCCAGGATCACCATCGTTTCCGGAATGGCCTCCAAAATGATGATCGTCCCCGACGTTTCCGGTTTTTCCGCAACGGTTCCGGCCCCGGCGCTTCCAATGCGCGCCTGAGCGTAAGCCGTGGCCAGAGCGGGCACGGCAACGGCCAAAGCCGCGGCCAGAGCCATAACAGCCTTCTCACCCATTATCCGACTCTCCTCCTTTTTGCGAACGGTTTATACGCAAGCGTGCCGTCCTCATAAAATTTCCCCATGAACTCCACGTAATGGAGCCGCGCCGCGTGCAAAGCGGATCCCCCAAGGGCCAGAACAAAATTCAGCAGGTGAATGGCAAACGCCATAAAAAGCCCTACGATGGGGATCTGAACGGTATCCACAAATTTACTCGCCACCATGGCCAAAATGGCCGACGAGAGACCGATGGCGGCGATACGCACGTAACTGACGATGTTCCCCACGGCCCCCAGAGATTCCACGATTCCTCCCACACCGCCGCCGCCCAGAAGAAAAATGAGGGAAAATACGAGCAGAACGACGGGGATCGAAAAAAACGAAGAAGGCAGCTGCATACGCAGTAGAACCAGAACAGCAATCAGTCCCACGATAAAAAGCAGCGTGCCCGCGCGCTCCATCCAGAGATGCCGATGCCGGTTCCGTATGCCCTGGATCATCCCGATCAAAAGCCCCAAAAGGACATGAACGCATCCCAGGGTAACCGTGAAGATCATGACGGGCAAAACGGCGTGGGCCCGGTCCACCCATATCCAGGACAGGCCCAGGAGGCGGTGCCCCACATCTCCAAAAAACTCCCCGAACAGGATTCCCCATACTCCGCTCCAGAAGGCGACGAAAATAAGGATAATCCCTATGTCGTGTGATATTTTCGACGACTTTTGCTTCAGATACCACCCCAGCCACAGAATGAGAACACCGTACCCCAGATCCCCAATCATGCAACCGGAAAAAAAAGGAAAAAATATTCCGATCAGAGGGGTGGGGTCGAAGGCATGATAGTCGGGGATACGCAGCAGCTTCAGAAAAAGCTCGAAGGGCTGAAAGATGGACCGGTTCCGCAAAGCCGTGGGAATCGTCCCGTCCAGATCGCCTCTCGCCTCTCTGGCGCGCATCAGAACGGCGTCGCCGAAATCCTCCTTCAGGACCGTGCGGGTTCTTTCCACGGCATTTTCGGGAATCCAGCCCTCCAGGGTGAAAAATTCCTCGTTATCCTCGGCGGAAACTTCCAGCAAAAACTGCTCCAGACGCTCGTCCAGCAAAACATAAACAGCGGCCAGATTCACTCCCCACTGGGAGGAAAGCACCCTCAGCTCCGTTTTATTCTGCCTCAGCCGAGCCGGCAAACCGCGCAAAAGCTGACGAATCTGCGCGACAACATCCGCCAGGGAAAGGCCTTCGAAGTGAGCCGGCAGATTCCACCGGATTCCCTGGACGTTGTGAACCGCCGCGGCCAGCCCGGGCTGAACCTCCGGAGAGGCGCTGGTAACCATGTAAGAGGACCCGTCCTTCAGATCGAAGGAATGGTAGCGAAACCAGGGTTTTTCGTGCCCGCTGGGCAAAAGGTCCAAATCCCCGTTAATCTTCGTGATGACGGCGTGCTGTCCCTGCCGGGAAAGCTTCCAGATCACCACCTCTCCCAAAGCGGACCGCTCCTGCTCCAGAAAGGCATTGGCGTGAGACAGAATGGAATTGATCCTGCGAAGTTCCACGAAATCCCTCTGGGCCTTTTCCCCGTCCTCCCGGATCCGGTTCAGGCGCAGCTGAATCCGGTCGAGGCTCCTGTCGATTTCGTCCATCATAAATTCCAGATCTCCGGAGAGATTGTAACGAACGTTTTCGATACAAACATCCGTGAGCTGCTTCCATCCATCCCAGGACAGGGCTTCGATCATGCCCAAAACCTGTCCTCTTTGCGTCCTGAGCCGTTCCAGCAGAGGATGCTTTTTTTCGCCGTCCTCTTCTTTTTCTTCGGCGGAAACGGAACGAAAGACGGGATGCAACACGCCAAGCTCGTAGAGCCGACCGACAATAACCGATTTTTTACTGCGTACCCCCCATATGGACACGCGGGCCATGCGTTCTATCAGAAGTCTCTACCTCCCCTGTCCGATATTTTTCCTGTTCCGGGCGGCATGAGACGGTGAAGGGCTTCTCCGGCAATGCGATCCAGGGCATCGCTTTCCTCCAGGGCCAGGGACGAACGCCGCAGCCATCCATCGATACGCGCGTCGATGGCTTTTCTGTCTTCGGCGATGCGGGACTCCACGCTCTGCTCCTCCAGCCGGGCGGCCTCAATCGTGCGGCCGCACATTTCGTCCACCCGACGCAGGGTCTCCCCTCTGAAACGCATGAAGGCCCTTTTCTTCTCCTCCGCGTCCTTCTCCAGTTCCGCGCGAAAAGCCTCCAGTTCCCTGCCCACCGCAAGCAGCGGGTCGGAAACATTCACAGGGTCACTTTTCATCGCGATAATATTCTTCCAGCATAAAATCCCACAGCGTCCGGCGGTCGATGATCCCCACCAAAACACCCTCCTCCGCCACGGGAAGGCGATGAAAATGCTTCCGTATCATCAGATCCGCGGCGGACACGAGGCTCACCCAGGGCTCCACGAAGGCCGGAGATTTCGTCATATAGTCCCGCACGGAAAGGTGTCCCAGGTTTTTGAGCTGACGAACGAACTCGTCCTCTTCTCCGCTCATGAAGGCGCTGTGAGTGAGCACCTCCAGATAGGAGGGCGTGGCGGCCTTCAGAATGTCCGTCTCCGAAAGATAGCCCACCAGCTTCCAGTCCGCGCTGACGACCGGCAGCCCCGAAACGTGATGGTGGTAAAAAATATCGATGGCCTCTCCAATGGTGCTGGATTCCATCACCATCGTCAAATCCCGGGCCATCAGGTCTCCCACTGTCGTGACCTTCATCTCTTTTCCCCCTTCCGCGTCGTCTGCTTCCAGGTGTAGAGCCCCAGTCGCGTCGCCAGGACGCGCAGAACGAAAACCGCCAGTCTCAGGTCTCTCCTCCAGCGGGAGGGTTCCTGGCAAAGTCGATAAAGCCATTCAAGCCCCATTTTCTGCATCGCTCGCGGAGCTCGCCTCAACTGTCCGGACAGAACGTCAAAAGCGCCGCCCACCCCCACCGCAAGCACGTCGCCCAAGGCGTTTCCGTGGCGGGAAAGCCATTTTTCCTGGCGGGGAATTCCCATGGCGGCAAAAAGAATTTTTGCTCCCGAACGGGCGATTTCAGAAGCCACCGAGGGATCGTCCATGCTGAAGTACCCGTTGCGGGCTCCGGCCACCACGAGACCGGGATAACGCTCCGCAAGAACGTCGGCGCAGCGTCGGGCCGTATTGCCCCGTGCCCCCAGAAAATACACCGGCCAGCCCTCCACTGAGGCCATCCGGCAGAGCTGCTCCGCGAAGTCGATTCCCGTGACGCGCTCCTGAATGGGCATTCCGAGAAAGCGCAGTCCCCACAGAAGGCCGACTCCATCCGACAAAACCAGAGCCGAGTATCTCAAAACGGCGTGATATTCCGGATCCTGAACCGCCATTTCCATCCCCAGGGCATTGACGGTGGACACGAGTTTCATTCCCTTCTGAGACAAAACCATCCCTCTGGCCCTGGAAAGGGCGTAATTCATCGATACGTTGTCGATATGGATACCCCAAAGACGCGGCTTCGTGTGGATCATGGGGGACGTGTTCCGGTACTTCAGAAACAGCGGAACCAGAACGACCAGAGAGACCATGACCATAATCCCCCCCCACACCAGCGTGGCGTAACCGGGAGAGGGATATTGCCACAGAGCGGACAGCACCCCCAGGAACGCGCACAGCCAGGAGATGAGCCGCACCACGTCGGGATGGTCCCATCCCCGCCGGATCAGCCCCCGGTAGATCCGCTCCGTGCCCGGCGAGTTTTCGGCCAGCACCAGGCTCGCCAGATGCAGGGAACACTCCACCATGGGAATGGCGAACAGCCCCAGCGAAAGATAAAACATGGAGCCGAAAACGATCCCCTTGCTCACGCCCAGAATCGCCGTTCCCGCCACCAGCGTCCCCCAAAAGGCCGACAGGGCCTTTCCCGCCTGACGATAGAGATTGCTGAAACGGCTCCAGAACGCGCCGAGAAGCAGCAGGCCGGAAAAGGACATGAAGAAGGCGTCCGGCATTTCCTGAGAGGTGAGGGCCACGGAGATCAGCATCAGGGAAAACGTCACCGCCAGAATATGCCCCGCCAGTCCCGGAATGGCGTCCAGCTGCCGGACGATGAGGGGAAAAATCGCAAACCACAGGGTAGTGACCACGACGGACACCAGAGGCGTCAGATAGATGTATTCTCCGTCGAGCAAAGTGATGAAACTGATCACAGGCCCCAGCGTCGCGCACAAAAAGCCGATCAGAACATATCCCCACCACCAGGAACGCTCAGGCCACAAATGCTCCGCCAGACCGAACACTCCCGCGAAGACGGACGCCCCCAGAACAAAGCGGGACATCGGCGACCCGAAACAAAGTGCCAGGTGCAGCCATGTTCCAACCAGAAGAAGATCGCGCAGATAAGCATACTGACGCTCTTCAAGAAATCTTTTCGTCAAAAACTGAACCCCGACGCAAAGGGCAGCCGCCCCGATGCACCCCCAGATTATTCCCGGACTGTAGGAAACGATCAACAGAAAGCGACACCTCCAAATTTAATCTGAATTTCTATCTAAAATTTTTTTCTAAAATTAATTTCTATCTGATTTCAGTAAGGCCGTTCATATAAGGAATCAGCGCGGAGGGAATTCCGATACTTCCGTCCTCCCGCTGATAGTTTTCCATGACAGCGATGAGCGTGCGGCCAATCGCGATCCCCGAACCGTTCAGCGTATGAACAAAACGGGGTTTTCCGCCGTCCGCGGGACGATAACGCGTGTTCATGCGCCGGGCCTGAAAATCCTCACAGTTACTGCAGGAACTGATCTCTCGATATTTTCCCTGAGAGGGCAGCCAAACCTCCAAATCGTAGGTCTTCGCGGACCCGAAGCCGATGTCCCCCGTACAGAGCGACACGACCCGATAGGGCAGCTCCAGAATCTGCAGAACCCGCTCGGCGTTGGCCGTCAGCTTTTCCAGCTCCTCGTAGCTCGTCTCCGGCGTACAAAGTTTCACCAGTTCCACCTTGTCAAACTGATGCTGACGCAGCATACCCCGCACATCGCGGCCGTAGGCTCCGGCCTCTCTGCGGAAACAGGGCGTGTAGGCCGTGTAGTACTTTGGAAGGGCCTTTTCCTCCAGGATTTCCCCGTGATGCATGTTGGTCAGGGGAACCTCCGCCGTTGGGATCAGCCACAGGTCCTCCCCTTCAATTTTATAAAGGTCCTCCGCGAACTTGGGAAGCTGTCCCGTGCCTCGCAAAATCTTCGATCCCACCATAAAGGGCGGCTCCATTTCCGTATACCCGTGCTGCGTCGTGTGCAGGTCCAGCATGAAGGAGATCAGCGCCCGTTCCATTCGCGAGCCCATACCCCTCAGCACGGTGAAACGGCTCTGGGCCAGCAGAGCTCCCTTTTCGAAGTCCATGATCCCCAGAGCTTCCCCCAGGTCCCAGTGGGCTTTGGGTTCGAAGGGAAATTTCCCCGGCTCTCCCCAGACGCGCACCGTGGGATTGGCGTTTTCATCCTCCCCCACGGGAACCGTCTCATGAACCCTGTTGGGCATCGTCAGAAGGATCTCCTCGATTTTGGTTTCCACATCGGAGAGCTTTCCGTCGATCTCCTTCGCCCGCTCACCGATGACTCGAATCTCCTCCATCAGAGCCTCCGCGTTGGCTCCCGTCCGTCGGGCCTCTCCCACTTTTTTGGAGCCTTCGTTGCGCCGGGCTTTCAGTTCCTCGGTTTCGACGATGAGCGCCCGGCGTTCTTCGTCCAGGGCGACCAGCGCCTGCAGATCGAAGTCATGTTTCCTGTTCGCGAGAAAAGTTTTTACTTCTTCCTGATTTGCCAGGACCCATTTGAGATCAAGCATCCCCGTTTTCCTTCTCCCTGTTTTTTTCTCCCAGTCGAATATTTTTCAAAAGGTTGGCCATTTCAATGGCGCCGGTGGCGCAGTCCGCGCCCTTGTTCCCCGCCTTGCTCCCCGCCCGAAGCAAAGCCTGTTCCAGAGTGTCGCAGGTCAGCACGCCAAAAAGAACGGGAACCCGCTGTTCCAGGCCCGTCTGAGCCAATCCCTTGGACATCTCCCCGGCCACCATGTCAAAATGGGGCGTATCTCCCCGAATAACCGCTCCAAGGGCGATAATCGCGTCGTATTTCCCGGAAAGGGCGACTTCCTTGGACGCCAGCGGCAGTTCCCAGGCCCCCGGAACCCAGTATATATCAATATCTCTGTGAGAAACGTCGTGACGTATGAGAACGTCCTTCGCCCCCTCCAGCAGTTTATTGGAGATCAGCTCATTGAACCGCGACACCACAATCGCCACGGAGAGCCCTGTTCCTATCAGTTTGCCCTCGATCACCCGCATTCAGGTCCTCCTCCTCATTTTTACCTTCACCCTGCTCTTCTTAAAGAGAACGCCAGAGACTTACAGAGAATGCAACAAATGTCCCATCCGGCTTTCCTTGGCGTCCATGTAACCTTTGTTGAACTCGTTCGGCGGAATGACGAGGGGAACCCGATCGACGATCTGGAGCCCGTAGCCCTCAAGTCCGACGATCTTTTGGGGGTTGTTCGTCAGAAGCCGAATCTTTCGAAGCCCCAAATCCATCAGAATCTGCGCTCCAATTCCGTAATCCCGCAGGTCCGGAGCGTACCCCAGAGCGAGGTTGGCATCCACGGTGTCCAGTCCCTCCTCCTGCAGTTTATATGCTTTCAGTTTATTGAGAATTCCTATGCCTCGTCCCTCCTGGCGCATGTACAAAAGAACCCCCGCACCCTCCCTTTCTATCATGGAAAGAGCCGCGTGAAGCTGGGGGCCGCAGTCACAGCGCAGAGAGCCGAACACGTCCCCCGTCAGGCATTCGCTGTGCACACGGACCAAAACTTCATCCGATGCCGCGATACTCCCCTTCACCAGGGCGATGTGGGTGTGAGAATCGTCGTTTTCGAGAGTGCTGCGATAGGCATGGGCTCTGAAGCTGCCGAACTCCGTCGGCAGACTGACCTCCACCACCTTTTCGATCAGCCTTTCCCTGGCGCTGCGCCAGGCGATGAGGGACTGAACCGAAATCAGCCTCAGTCCGTACTGTTTCGCGAAAGAGGCCAGGTCCGGCAGACGGGCCATGGCGCCGTCGTCCTTCATCACCTCACAGATCACCCCCGCCGGGGGCAGCCCCGCCAGGCGCGCCAGATCCACGGCCGCCTCGGTATGCCCGGCACGCTTCAGGACGCCGCCTCTTCTCGCGGCCAGAGGAAACAGATGCCCCGGCCTGTAAAAATCGTCCGGTCGCGCGGCGTCAGAGGCCAAAAGCCGCGCCGTGAGCGCTCGTTCTTCCGCAGAAATTCCCGTCGTCGTCCCCTCTCTGGCGTCCACCGTCATCAGAAAGGCCGTTCCATGCCTGTCGTTTCCCGTTCGCGTGAGAGGGTCCAGACGCAGCCTTTCGGCGATTTCAGGGGATACGGGAGCGCAGATGAGCCCCCGGGCGTAACGGGCCATGAAATTGATCCGTTCCTTCGTCGCGTGAACGGCGGCTATAACGACGTCACCCTCGTTTTCGCGGTTTTCATCATCGACCACCAGCACCATGCGCCCCTGACGAATATCCTCTATCGCATCCTCAATGAGGTCAAATTTAATGTCTCCGGACTCCGGGAAGTCGTCCGGGCTGCACTGATTTCCGGTAATAAGCGCAGTCGTCTCCGTTTTTTCAGTATCCAAGATTGCCCAGCTCCTCCAAAGTCAGGCCGCCGCTTCCTTTCAAAGGTCGAAGCGCCAGCAGCTTCTCTACATACTTGCCAATTATATCTGTTTCCACGTTCACTGTTTCTCCCGCTTCAAGCTGTCCCAGCGTGCAGTTCTTCAGAGTGGTCGGGATCAGTCCCACGGAAAAACCTCCGGACTCCGCGTCAATGACCGTCAGGCTGACTCCATCCACCGCCACGGACCCCTTCGCCACAATTGTACGCATGACGTCCTCCGACGTCCGAAACCAGGCTTTTTTTGTCTCTCGCGATCCGGTGATGTCCCGCACCGTCGCCGTTCCGTCCACATGACCCAGAACCAGATGACCGTCCAGTCGGTCTCCCAGGCGCAGGGCCCGTTCCAGGTTGACCCGGCTTCCTCTGGCAAGGGTGGAAAAACGAGTTCGATCGGCCGTTTCGGGCATCATCTCCACCTCGAAGACATTGCCCTGGAGGGCCACCACGGACAGGCAGGCGCCGCTGACCGCCACGGACTGACCAAAAAACAGCTCCGGAGCCAGTCGGGGACACTCCAGAGAAAGACGAAAAACGCTTCCCGTCCTTCGAAGATCCCGCACCGTCCCCACCGCCTCTACAAGTCCGGTGAACATCGAAAAACTCCCTCCACAAGCATATCGCCGTCCACCCGACGCACCCGCAGATTTTTCAGGCGCGCCGCGTCCTTCATGGACTCGAAGCTCAGCCCGTCGGCCGGGCCGGGGCCGGAACCCATCAGGACCCCCGAGACGAAAAAGGCCGCGGCGTCGCACAGTTCCTCGCGCATAAAAGACGACAGAACCGTCGGGCCGCCCTCCACCATCAGCATCTGTACGTCCCGGGAAGCAATCTCCCTCAGGGCGGCTTTCAGATCAACACGCCCGTCCTTTCGCGGAACGAGGCAAACCTCTGCCCCCGCAGCCTCCAGGCGATGTTTTCTTTCCGCGTTTTCGCTGCAGGTCAGAACGAGGCACCCTCCCCGCAGGGCCTTCGCTTCCGGAGACGTCGAAAGATCAGTATCCAATATTATGCGTAAAGGCGATTTCCCGCAAGTGTGGCGCACCGTCAGTTCAGGATCGTCCCGCAGGATCGTTCCCGCGCCGACCAGAAGCCCCTGATGCCCGGAGCGCAGAAGATGAGCCCACACTCGCGCCGTCGTCCCCGTAATCCAGTTGCTTTCCCCGCTCTTGACCGCCATTCTTCCATCCAGCCCCAAAGCGGCCTTCAGGGTGATCCACGGACGCGAGAGGGTTTTGCTTCGAATGAACCCGCGGTTCAGCCACCGGCATTCCTCCTCCAGACAGGGAACGGAAACTTCCACTCCGGCATTTTTCAGTATTTCTATACCGGCGCCGTTCACCTTCGGGTTGGGGTCGGTCGTTCCGACGACCACACGGGCAATGCCTTCTTCCACCAGCCGGGGCGCGCAGGGAGGAGTTTTTCCAAAGTGAGAACAGGGTTCCAGCGTGACGAAGGCCGTAGCTCCGCGGACTGTTTCTCCCCTGGCCGCCGCGTTTTTCAGAGCGGCGATTTCCGCGTGGTCGCCGCCGCAGCGGGCATGCCACCCCTCGCCCACGACGCGCCCGTCCTTCATGAGAACGCAGCCCACCATGGGATTGGGGCAGGCTCCGTCCATCCCCCGTCGGGCCAGAGACAGCGCGCGGCTCATTCCATATTCATCCAGTCCGCGTTTTGACACCATCGCATTACACAGCTCCATTTCGCTTCGGTCCGACCGAGCAAAACATTTTATGTCACAGAGAATATTATACTTCGTGACGCGTGTTTTCCTCCGGATTTTCTTCGCCTTTTCGTTCCCCTCTGAGATGGTCGACGATTTTTTGCGCGAGGGCCTTTCCCAGTCCGGGGACCGCGCCGAGTTCTTCGGGAGTGAGCCGGGCGATGCGCTGAACGCTTCCAAATTTTACGATGAGCTGAGCCGCCCGGTTTTTGCCGATTCCGGGAATTTCCTCCAGGGCGGATCGGCGAAGACGACCGGCTCTCGCGTTGCGGTGGGTGGTGATGGCGTAGCGGTGAACTTCATCCCTCAGACGCTGAAGCAATTTCAGAACGGGGTCGTCGAAGGACAGCCGCAGAGGTTCGGGACGGCCGGGGAGAAAAACCAGCTCTTCCTGTTTGGCCAGGGAAACGACGGGAATGTCCAGCTTCAGCTCCTCGAAGGACTTCATCGCGAATTCAAGCTGTACCGGCCCTCCGTCGATGACGGTGAACTGCGGCAGGGGCTCGGCGTGGTCCAGCAGATGACGGTAGCGACGCAGAACCGTTTCCTGAATCGACCGAAAGTCATCGATCTCGTTTTCCGCCAGAGAACGTATTTTAAAGCGGCGATAGAGCGAGGGGTTGGGCTTCCCCTGCTCGAATACGATGCAGCAGCCGTAGGTCTCATGTCCCGACATGTGGGAGATGTCGAAAGCGTCGATCCTCCAGGGAAGCGTTTTCAAACCGAACGTCTCCTGCAGGTGAACCAGAACCTGCCAGGTTTCCGAATCCAGATCCTCCTGTAAAGTCGCAGAAACGCGCTGCCGGGAAACTTTCCACACCGCCCGGATGGTATCGCGGTAACGGGCTGCCTCCTCGAAGGCCATGACTTTCGCCGCCGCGTCCATTCGCCGTCTCATGCGCTCCACCAGTTCGGCGGTATGCCCCTGCAGCAGCAGGATAACGTCGTTTACCCGTTCCCGGTACTCTCCCTCGGTGCAAAGATCCGCGCAGGGCCCCATGCAGCGTCCGAGAGCGTGCTCGATACAGGGACGCCGGTCGGGTTTCCCCTTCAGAATTTCCATCCGGCAGGACCTCAGGGGAAAGTAGCGCTCGACCAGGCGCAGGAGGGTGCGAATGTTGCCCGCGCTCACGTAAGGGCCGAAATACGCCGAGCCGTCCTCCTCTTTTTTGCGGGTCACCGCCAGGCGGGGGAAGGGTTCGTTCGTGATGCGAATCCAGGGGTAGCGATCGGACATTTTGAGGTCCACGTTGAAAAACGGGGAATAGCGCCGGATAAGTCTGCTCTCCACGATCAGGGCTTCAGCCTCGCTGTCGGTTCTGAGAATGGAAATGTCCTCCACAAGTTCCACCAGCTTCCGCAGACGCGGCGAGGCGAAATTCGAGTGGCGGAAATAGGAGGAAACTCTGCGTTTCAGGCGTTTGGCTTTACCGACATAAAGGACTTCTCCTTCGGCGTTCCGCATGATATACACGCCGGGCCGGTCGGGAAGGTTTTTCAAAATGGCCGCTATATTGGGCTTGGTCATGTCTTCGGCTCAGTCATATTTTCAGTTCAGTCCTGTTTTCTTTCAGCGGGGACCTCAGAAGACTTCGGGCCTGAGAGGCGCCCAAAAAATCATTCCGCGGAATCCCGCTCGTCGTTCAGGTCCTCGAAAGTTCCCTTCACCACGGGGAGTCCCCCCTCCACCATCATCCGGCCTCTGGCGATAACGGCGTTTACCTGCATGTCGCCGTCGAGAACCGTGATGTCAGCGTCACAGCCCACGGCGATGCGGCCTTTTTCGGGAAGCCCCAGAGCCCTCGCCACGTTGGAGGTGATGGGGCGAAGAGCCGCGGAGAGGTCCAGTCCGCTGACGACCAGCGCCTTCAGCTCGTTGTACAGGCCGTTCAGCTTCGTGACGATGAGGCGCTTCACCTGTCCCTCCCGGTCGAAAACGGCCATACTGCCGTTGCCGTCGGAGCTGATGGTGATATTTTCGATGGGGATACCGTTTTCGAGACAGGAGTTCACGGCGTCGCTGATTCCAATGGCTCCGGCAAATCCGTGGGCTTCGTCCATTTCGGCGGTCATATCGATGGTGCCGCCCAGGGTCGCGAAAATTTTCGCCTGTTCAAAAAGATCCCGGCTGCGCGTGATGTGGGTCGGCAAAAAATGTCGAATGGAAATTTCCGTGTCCTTCAGCACTCTGAAAATATTGCTGAATCCCTCCCTGCCTCCGCCCATATGCAGGTTCAGCACTCCCGTCCGGCCGCAGAGCATGCCGCCCACCCGGGTATCCGAGGCGATACGGGTCAGCTCTTCGACGGTGGGAACAGAGGAGCGATGATCGGAAATCGCTATTTCTCCCGTGCCGATCACCTCGTCGATAAGGACGATGTCGCGCCGCGTGGACCCCGTCAGGGTGATCAGGGGCAGTTCGTAGGATCCGGTGTAGATGTAGGCCGTTATGCCCTCCTGGGTCAGCGCCCTCGCCTTCGCCAGAAGCGTTTCCAGGTGGCGGGTGGTCCCGTCGGTGCCGATTACGCCCACCACGGTCGTTATGCCGCTCTGCGTTATGGAGGACAGCATCACCTCCGGGGTTCGACTGTGGAACCCGGCTTCGCCGCCGCCGCCAATGATATGAACGTGATTGTCAATGAACCCCGGGACCAGATGCATTCCCCGCAGGTTCAGAACCTTCACGTCGAGACCGGTACAGTTGAAATCGAGCCCTCTCCCGATCATGGCGATCTTTCCGTTCAGGACAAGAACGTCCACGACCCCCACATAGTCGGGAGAATACAGATCTCCGTTTTTCAAAAGCAGGACCACAGGTTCCATGAATTCTCCTCCAAAACGTTCAGGACTCGGGGAATTTTCCCGTCCCGAAAGAAATCGCTCAGGCTCAGGGGCGCCAAATCAGGCGATCTTCCCGCCAAACTGGCATCATCTGCTCGTCTCGATCTCGCCCAGTTTTTCCTCGAAACCATAAATCGTCGGATCGATTTCGTCCACCGTGTCGTTCAGTTCGTCCATCGCCCGGAAGCGATACCCCTTCGGCAGATGATTGGAAAAACGCTTCACCTTCAGAAGCGCCTGCAGATAGTTGCGTTCATAGGGCAGAATCATCTGAGCCGCCAGCAGCGCGCTGGGCGTCGCTTCCTCGAAAAAGAGCATCGCCATTTCCAGGTTTTCATCGATTTCCATTTCATCGTACCATATCGCGGCGAGTATCGAGCGATAACGATTGCGGTCGCTGCCGTGCATCAGTTTGCGCACGACCCGGTCGATCTTTTTCAGCCCCGCGTGCAAAAAGTTGGTCACGAGAGCGATGTTCGCCCGAGGCAGGGAGTACTCGGCAATATATTCGGCCTCCACCTCGAACAGAACCTGTTTTCGCAGCAGCCGACCATAAGAGGGGCGCAGAGTTACGGCAGCCGGCTCCGGAGAACCGTCCGCCAGCATTTTAAAGACCTCTCCCGTATTGAAGCCCCGGCGCTCGAAGGGAGAATCCGCCAGCCAGGTGACGAATCCGGGGTCGAAAAGCCCCTTCCGCCCGGCCCGCCCGGCCATCTGCAAAAACTCGTTCCTCGTGATGGGTTCGTCGTGATGGTATTGGACCAGCTGGGCGAATACGACGGACTGAGCGGGAAGGTTCACCCCCAGGGCCAGAGCGTTCGTTCCACAGACCACGTCCAGAATGCGTTCCCGAAAGGCGGACTCCACCAGCAGTTTTTCCTTGGGGAACATTCCTCCGTGATAAATCCCCACTCCATTCAAAAGAGGCGGCGCTATCTTTGTCACTTCCAAAATTTCGGCCAGTTCGTTCAGCCGATCCAACTGTCTCCGCTCCAGCCGACGGCGGGTTCTCGCGACACTGAAAGCCAAATCGGAAGCACCCTTCTGCGAAAATAAAAAAAGCAGCGCATCGTGCACTCCGCGAAGCTCCGCCGGTTTATCCGGCGTGAAAATCAGACGGGTCATCCGCTCCCGGCTTTCGTAGATCACAAAGTGACGGGAACAGCTTTCCGAGAGATAACGCCCAACGGCTTTCACTCCACCGAGAGTCGCGGACATCACAAGAATCGACGTATCCTTATGGGTGCCTCTTATTCCGTCGATGTAGGTCCGGGCCCGATCCGAATCGTTGAAGATGTAATGAAATTCGTCCACAATCAGCATTTGTCCCGGCTGTCCCGTGTACTTCATCGTGTAAATTTCCTGAGTGCAGCAGATAATCCGGGCGCCTTCGTTGCGCTTGAAATCGCCGGTCTCGATGCCCACGTCGAAACCCATCCGCCTCAGATCCATGTACCGTTCGTTGCTCAGAGCCTTGATGGGAGCCGTAAAAATCACTCGTCCCGCTGTGGGCTGCGTAACATTGCCCTCTTCATCCAGCAGCCCCGCCCAGAGATAGGCCACCAGGGTTTTTCCCGCGCCGGTGGGGGCGGACAACACCGCGCTTTCCTCCTTTATGCGGGAGTAAGCCTCCAGCTGCCACCCGTAAAATTCAATCTTTTCCAAATTCGGAACTCCCTCAGGCCTGAAACCACACTCTTTCCGAAACTTTCATCCGCCGGAATTCCGTCGATTTTTGGCCTCCAAGTTTACGTAACAATTTTTACACAGCAATTTCCATATTTCATTTCCTGATTTCATTTTTCGACTTCATTTTCCGCCACCGGACCGTGACGCTATAAGATTATCATATTTTATTCAGGGGTCACTCCCCCGCAACGGGATTTTTGAGGATGCCAACGCCCTCTGTTTCGATTTCGACCGTGTCTCCCGGGCTGAGCGGCCCCACACCGCTGGGCGTGCCGGTGGCGATGACGTCTCCCGGTTCCAGAGTGGCAAAACGACTGAGACAGGCGACAATGGCGGAAACGGAAAAAATCATGTCTCCAAAATGTCCCTGCTGTACGACTTTGCCGTTCAGGCGCGTCGTCAGCTTCGCGCTGTCCGGCATCTTTTTCGTCACCAGAAGAGCCGGGCCGAAGGGGCCGAAGGTGTCGAAACCCTTGGATCGGATCCACTGCCCGTCTTTGTGCTGCAGGACTCTCGCGGATACGTCGTTGAAACAGGAATAGCCCAGGACGTACTCCGTCGCGTTTTCCTCGCTTACGTTCCGACAGTTTTTTCCGATGACGACGGCAAGCTCTCCCTCGTAATCCACCCTTCCCGTCCAGGAAGGAAGACGGATGGCCTTCTCCGGAGCGATCAGACAGGTTCGGGGTTTCATAAAAATGCAGGGCTCTTCGGGTATCTTCATATTCGCTTCTTTCGCATGTTCGCGATAGTTCAGGCCGATACACCAGATTTTGACGGGATCCAGCGGCGTCATGAGCGTCAGATCTTTCAGGTCATATTTTTTCCCCGTCGGAGAGTTTCCCCCCAGCTCCTCCACCACGCCGTCCGCGAGCCGCCCGCAGCGGATCTCCCCGTCCTTCTCGAAGCGGACAAACAGCGTCCCCTCCTTCAACCCTGACATATCGACGCCGTTCACGTTCATTCCTTTCATAGCTTCCGGTTCCTCCCACGATTTGACGATTATATGCGTCAGCCTCTCCGCGTCACGCATCACGGGAGGGCATTCAACGTCCATCCGTACAGGCGCCGACCCAATCTCATCGCTGCGATTTCCTCAAAACAGACAGAAAAAGAAAACAGAAAGAGACCGAGTCCGGAACAAATATCAGCAGTTTATGCCAGAGGCAGGGAGATTGCAAGTCTCTTCTATAATCAGTGCCCTCTGACATCCTGCAGTCAAAAAACTCCTGACAGAGCAAAACTTTTTTTGAAATAAAAAATACCCGCTTCCCTAATTGGGATGCCTCGTGTATAATTGCTTCTGTTTTTTGCGGAGACGTGGCCGAGTGGTCGAAGGCGGGCGCTTGGAGAGCGTCTGAGCAGCAATGCTCCTAGAGTTCGAATCTCTACGTCTCCGCCAGTTTTTGACCAAAGAGAGTTTGAACAAGTCCAAGGAAGTCGAAAAACCTCGCTGAAAAGCGGGGTTTTTGCTTTTCATGTGTCTGTGATTTTCTGACCAAATATACCCTTTTCAAGACTGCAACCGTACATTGAACCGTACATTACTTTATGAAGGGACTTCCAACTCTTTTTGTTGTACGGTAAAATGATTTTAGGCGGTGGCTGCAAAGCCCTGCGAGGCAAACTCGCTGTACGGTAGCGGGGCTTTCGCTGTACGGTGAAAACGAATGATGTACGGTTGAGAATGTCCTGATGTACGGTGTACGAAAAAAACGATGTACGGTTGGGAGGGATTGAAAATGACCCTGACGGAAACAGCCATCAGAAGCGCGAAGGCTCGTGAAAAAGATTATTCTCTTTCCGACGGCGACGGGCTTCTTCTTTTAATCAAAAGCACCGGCGCGAAAAGTTGGATTCTCAGGTACTGGACAGGCGGAAAGGAAAAGCGCGCCGGACTGGGGAAGTATCCTGTGATCGGATTGGCCGACGCGAGGGATTTGAAGAACGCTTTCAAGCGCGAACTTGCCCTGGGCGGTAATCCGCAGGAAAGGAAACGAGCCGAGAAAGAGGCCGCGGCCAGAGCGGAAGTGATCAAATCCACGACCTTCGCCAAAGTCGCGGAAGAGTGGTATGCCCAACAGAAAGGAAGCTGGTCCGCTTCCCACTGTACGGACGTGAGCCATAAACTGAGGGCCTATCTCCTCCCAAAACTTGGAGATCGTCCTCTCAGGGAAATAACGACGCAGGAAGTTTTGAACCTGCTTTTGAACATAGAATTGCGGACGCCCGAAACCGCGTATAAATCAAAGATCATCATCGGACAGGTTTTTCAGTTCGCCATAGCGCGGGGCGACGCCGATCTCGACATCACACAGAACCTCAAGCGAGCGTTGAAGCCAAGGCAAAAGCGTCATTTCGCGGCTCTGACCGCGCCAAAAGACATAGCGGACCTGATGACGCGCATTGAGGCTTACAACGGAAGCATTGTCGTTCGGCTTGCTTTGTGGTTTTCACTTTACACTTTCCAACGTCCGGGAGAAATACGAGGCGCGGCATGGGAAGAGATGGATTTTGACGCAAAACTCTGGCGTATTCCCGATGAACGCATGAAGAACGGACTGCCCCACGTCGTCCCCTTGTCCCGTCAGGTTTTGGAACTGCTGCAGCGCCTCTCTCCCCTGACGGGCGATTCGTCTTTCGTTTTTCCGACGATCCGCTCAAAAAAGATTCCCATGTCCGAGAACACAATCCTCGTGGCGCTCCGGTCGATGGGATACACGAGGGAGCAGATGACCGCTCACGGCTTCCGCGCCCTCGCTTCCACCAACCTGAACGAACAGGGATGGAATCGCGATGTGGTGGAGTTGTCCCTCTCGCATGTGGAAAGCAACGCGGTTCGTGCCGCCTACAATCACGCGGAGAGGCTGCCCGAACGTCGGGAGATGATGCAGGCGTGGGCTGACTGGCTGGATGGGCTTCGTCAGTAATTGATGAGATTGATTGGGCAGGTCGAGAAAAAGGGCTATTAATCCTCCAATGATCTCTTGCGTAACTTTTTCTTGAGCCGGGCGAGTTTCACTCTGCCGTAGTTCGCGCAGTTCGCGTGTTTCTTCCAGGTTTCTCTGTGTCCTTCCATGTTTTCCCATCTCCCGCATATAGAGCAGCGGCGCAGACGGATTTCCCCGGTCAATGCCAGGTAAAACTGATACCACATGGCGGAAAGCAGGCTGGTCGGTTCTATAATTTTTCGGAACTTTCCGTCGTCATCCATCCTGAAAACGAACCGCAGCGGAAAAACGGCCAGCTTTTTACTGATGGTTTCCTGTATATACCGTAATGCGGCTTCTTTCATATCGAGTTTTTCCGGCAAATAACCAAACAGTTTATAAGGCGGCCTCACGAAATCCGGCCCGTAGGTTGGGTCCTTGCCAAGTCT
>JAISUO010000114.1 GCA_031272035.1 Synergistaceae bacterium | reverse complement strand
GTTCGGGCGTACTCCGTCCCCAGCTCCTCACGGATGATTCGAGTCGCCTCAATTCCGTCCATCTCAGGCATCATGTGGTCCATGAACACCGCGTCATAACGAACTCCGCCCGGTTCGCTTCCCTGTCGTATTTTTTCGATGGCCTCCGCTCCTCCGGACACGCAGTCCACCTGCAGGCCGTAAGGCGTCAGAAGCCCACGGGCCACGTCCTGGTTGGTCACCACGTCGTCCACCACCAGCACGCGACCGTCAGGAATCGGCGTCCGCACAAACTTTTGCGGCCCTCCGAAGGGTTTTTGTATAAACCGGAAACGCTCCAGAGCCTCCTTCGTGGCCTGGCCGATGGGGTTTCCATCCACGATTCTGAGGGGGATTTCCGCGCTGAAAACGCTTCCCACGCCATATTCGCTCTCCACCGAAATGGTCCCGCCCATCAGGTCGAGAAGCCCCTTCGTGATGGACAGACCCAGGCCCGTGCTCTCAATGTGCCGGTTCATCTTCGCGTCCAGCTGAACGTACTCCGAAAAGAGCTTCGCCAAATCCGATTCCCGAATGCCTATTCCCGTGTCCCGAATGCTGAAGGTGAACAGGGCCTCCTTCACGTTTTCCGGCCCGCTCTCTTTTCTGAAAAATTCGTCCTCCTGGGGAAGTTTGTGCCGGCACCCCACCCGAAGAACGACCCGGCCTTCCTTCGTGTACTTGAACGCGTTGGAGAGCAGGTTGTTCAGTATCTGTTTCACCCTCAGCTCGTCGCCGTTCACCCTGACGGGAAGATTTTTGTCTATTTCCATTTCGAAGACGACGGGTTTGGAGCCGATGCGGACAACGTTCAACTGGGCCACGTCACTGATGAATTCGGGAATGGTGAAATCCACCGGCACCAGCTCGATGCCTCCCGCCTCAATTTTCGAAATGTCCAGAAGGTCGTTGATGATACCCAGCAGGGTCATGGCGGAGCTGTGTATTTTTTCGACGTTCATGCGGGTTTGTCCCTGCAGCTGCCCCCCCAGCTCCACTTCGGCCAGGCCCAGAATGGTGTTGAGGGGAGTTCGAATTTCGTGGCTCACGGTGGCGAGAAAGGCGCTTTTGGACTCCGACGCGTTCTCCGCCGCCTTTTTGGCCTCCACCAGAGCGGACTGCCTCCAGGCCAGGTGCTCCACCATGGTGTTGAAGGCCTCGGCGAAGTCCCCCATGAACTCCATTCTTTGCTGGTAATCTCCCTCGGCCACCCGTTTCGTCTGCCAGGTCATGTGTTTCAGGGAGGAGTGTAGCGCCTTCAGGGGCGCGGCGATTTCATTTTCCGGCGAAGGAAGATTCTCGTACCGCAGTTCTCCCTTCGCCAGAGCTCTGGCCAGATCGCGGGTTTCAATCACGCACTCGCAAAAAAACTGCAGCCCGTCGGCAAAGTCTCGAAAGCCCGCCGGCAGCAGGTTTCGATCCAGTACGGCACGATCGGGACTGTACAGAACGTCGCGCAGATAGTTGAATAAAACTTCAGCGATGGGATCCGTGGCGTTCAACCCCCCGAAACCCGAAAAGTCAACGCCAAAGTCGACAGTCCATTAATCGACAGCCCATTAATGGATGTCCGAAGGGAGGTTCGCCACAACTCCCTGAAAACGGCAGACCCGGTCTCCGCTGGCCCAGCAGTCCACCTCGTGAACGTCGTATTTCTTTCCGGAATAGGCTTCGAGAATGCCGGCGATGAACCCCTCGTCGTAGTTGCAAACGGTTTCGTCCGTAATCGGAAGCCCGCTGCAGTCCAGATCCTCCCCCACGGTGAGAACAATTTCGCCGCTCTCCGCGTCAAAAGCCTCCATGCGCAAAATGCCGATTTTGAGGTCCTTCAGCTTTTTTTGCAGATTCGCCGTGAAGAGGCTGAAGTCCACTTTCAGATCCAGGGTGTTTCGGGCGAAGGCCGTTCCCGCCAGATAGCCCGCCCTGCGGAAGTACTCGTTGGCCTTCTCCTCTCCCACATCTCTGCTTAAAACGTCAAGCATGGTGTATTGCATGAGACGATAGACGAGGACGGGCATTTCCTCCCCCAAATCGCCTCTTCCCTCCTTAATGTCGCCAAGTTTTTCCCAGGAGAACACGCTATGTTTTTTTTCATTTTTCAAGAAAATGTTCTTTTTCATGAAAACTCAGCTCCCTTTTGTCATCACTCAAAACACTCGCAATCCAAAAACGTACAATCCGCCTCCCACGCCGCCGTCCGGGCCGGATCACTCCATGGCGTTTCTTCGAAGCGAGACCATTTCCGCGAAGGTTTGCTCGCAGGCCTCGAAAGCGTCCACAATTTCCGGGTCGAACTGCGTGCCGCGTCCTTCCATAATGATGTGAAACGCTTCCGCATGGCTCAACCCCTTCCGGTAAACCCTGTCGTCCACAAGCGCGTCGTAGACGTCCGCGACGGCCATAAGCCGCCCGCAGAAGGGAATGTCCTTTCCCACAAGACCCCGCGGGTAGCCTCTCCCGTCGTATCTTTCATGATGTGAAGCGGCGATCATGACGGCATATCTGAGGTAAGTCTGGGTCGGAGTGCGTTTAAACATGTTCTCCAAAATGGTGGCTCCCACGGTGGCGTGGGTTTTCATTTTTTCAAATTCCGCCTCGTCCAGGCGGTCCGGCTTCAGGAGAATTCTGTCGCTGATGAACACTTTCCCGATGTCGTGGAGAGGCGCCCCTCGCACCATCATTTCGAGAGCGGCGTCGGACAGCTCGCCCGGAAATCGCCCCCGGGCCTGCAGTTCCTTTCCAATCAGCCTCATGTAGTCGGCGGTGCGGGCCACATGCCCGCCGGTGTTCTCGTCCCGACACTCGATCAGTTCCGCGATGGATATGGCCAGGTGGTCGGACATCTCCCGAACGGCTCCCGTCAGATACGCCTCCCAGGCGGCGATGTTCAGGTGCAGTTTTATGCGGTGAAGCAGGATATTCTTCGACACCGGTTTTTTGATGAAGTCCACCGCACCGGACTGAAGCCCCCGCACCTCCGTGGTCACATCCCGATTCCCCGTGAGGAAAATCACCGGAATATGGCTTAAAACAGGATTTTCGCGGATTCTGGCGATGACGTCAAAACCGTTTGTCCCCGGCATCTCCACGTCCAGCAGAATGAGATCCGGCGTGCTGCGGGCGCAGGAGGCCCAGGCCTGTTCTCCGGAAACGGCCAGAGAGTAGGCGTAATCGTCGGCGAGGATGACCCCGATTTGTTTCAGGCTGGCAAGGTTGTCGTCCACCACCAGAATTTCCTTCATCCTGTCCGTCTGAATGCTCTGAACGTCCGGCGTCCCCTCCGGAGATCTCCTGCGCAGAACGCTCTTTTCTTCCGGAAACTCGTCGATGGAGTCCATAATCGCCCGGAAAGCGTCCACAACGGTCGGGTCGAAATACTTCCCCGCCTCCTGCTCAACGACGGAACAGGCTTTCTCCACACTCATTCCCGGCCTGTAGCAGCGATTGGTTCTGCAGGCGTCGAACACGTTGACCACCGACAGCAGACGGCAGCACAGAGGAATATCCGTCCCCTTCCTGCCCCAGGGATACCCCTTTCCGTCGAAGCGTTCATGGTGCCCTTCGGCCATAATCATCGCGTATTCAAGAAAACGCTGGGAAGGAAGGTGCTGATAGAGCCTCTCCAGCAGACGGCCTCCGATGGACGTGTGATGTTTCACCTCTTCGTACTCCGCCGCGGTCAGAGGAGAGGGCTTCAGCAGAATGATGTCGCTGATTCCGATTTTTCCGATGTCGTGGAAGGGCGCCGCCTGCACCATCATATCCAGGGTTTCCTCGGAAAGCTCATCCGGGAACAGGCCCCTCGCTATCAGCTCACGACCCAGCTTTCGAAGGTATTTTCCGGTCCGCATGACATGGTCTCCCGTGTTGCGGTCCTTGCACTCCACAAGATCGGCAAAGGACTCGACGATGCCGTTTTCCAGGTCCTGCTTCGCGTTGCTGAGGTTGGTCCGGTATTCGTACAGCCGCAGATGGAGCGCGATTCTGTGAAGTAAAATACTTTTATCCACCGGCTTGGTGATAAAATCCACCGCGCCCGCTTCCAACGCCCGAACCTGAGTTTCATCGTCGATGTTGCCGGTAAGAAAGATCACCGGAACGTCGGCGGATTCCCTCAAAGCCTTCAGAGCGGCAATGGTCTGAAACCCATCCATCTCGGGCATTTCCACGTCCAACAGCACGAGATCGGCGCTCTCCCGCTTCTGAAACGCAACAGCTTCCCGTCCCGACTTCACCAGCGAAAACTCGTAACTGCCGGAGAGCTGAGCGGCAACCTGCCTGAGACTCAATATGCTGTCATCCACTACCAATATTTGCTTCATCTCTCATACCACTTTTCTCGTCATAAAATCAAGCGGTAAAATAACATCTTTACGAAAAGCTCCTCTGTTCTCTTGATTTTTACTTTTTTTGTCATAGTGGCTTATTACATCTGATAATGTATAACAATTTTACTTTTTTTACAATATTACTCCAGCCTCACCTGCAGACAGGGGGGAAAAGACCGCCTCTCCGGCGGACGGCGGAATTGCGCATACAGAGCGAGACTGCGTATTTTATACCAAAAATACGCGTAAAAATATAGCATTGACACCTAGCGGAACAGTCCCTCAGAGAGCTGCAAAAAAAGTATCGTGAATTTTTTAGACAGAAATATTGGAACTGTGATGTGATGGAACTGCAAACAGAAAAAATATCCCGTTCACCGCAAAACTGATGTACAGAACACCGCAGGGGGAGAACGGTCCGCTCTCCCCTGTCCGGTCAACGGATCCAGTGAAACAGGATATTTTCCTTCTGTTCGATGATGTCTAGTTCATGATGATCGGCCGTCAGCAACGCGCCGTCGGAAGTGGAGGTCTCAGCCGCCGCAATCGCATCGGCGAGGGAAATTTTATACGTGGCTTTCAATCGACCCGCCTCGGCAAAAACTATATCGCTGATTTCAGAGACAATGGTGACGGGATGCTTTTTCAGCTCGGTTACTACCTGGTCAGCCATTTCCTTTCCAACTGAACGATAAACGTCGTAATAAACTTCTAAAAGGTTCAGCTTATTCATGGAAATATTTGCTTTCCCTTCATAGGCTCTGTTTATAATCGAAGAAACTTCATCGGCTCCGCGTTCGTTTTTCAATAAAGCGATGAGCGCGCAGGCATCCAAAATATAATGTTCGCTCATAAATCGAGCTCCCTGTCGGCGTGTTTACGCTCCAGAAATTTATCCACGGATATTGATTCACACCCGGCAAGCATTCCACGCAAACCCGCCGTACAATCAAATGTCTCTCCTATGGGCGTAAGGCGAATTTCTCCGCCTTCTTCACGAACTCTTACCCTGTCGGTTCGAATCAACCGCAACAACGGCTCGGGAAGTGTATCGGCATTCAATATCAGGTCGTTCATGTGATTCACCTTTCTCGTATCGTGCGTCACAACCGCGTAAGTTTGACCCTGCACGCTTTCTCAGGGATGATTTTATCATTTGACCGACGTCGATCCATCCGTAACCGCCGCGGAAAAAAACAGAGGAGGAAACCTGTCCTCCCCTGTGATGACCCTGTGATGATTTTTTGCTTCAGCTCAGTTTTTTCAAATCAACTTTTTTTAAATCAGCTTTTTTCAAATCAATCAACTTTTTTCGAGTCAGCTTTTTTTCGAGGCGCGTTCGCCTCCGATGAAGATGATGGCGATGATGATCAGGCCCGTGATGATGTTCCGCAGACTGATTCCCAGCCCCATGATGTTCAGAAGGTTGACCAGCAGGTACAGAAACAGGGAAGCTCCCACGATGCCCGACACGTTGGAGTCTCCGCCGGCAATGCTGCTCCCTCCCAGAACCACCACGGCGATGGAGTACATCATATACTCATCGCCCATGTCCAGCGTGGCCCCGCCGATAAAGCCGGACAGCAGCACTCCCGTGGCGGCCGCAAAAATACCGCAGAGCATATAGGTCAGGAGTTTCACACGCATAACGGAGATGTTGCTGAGCCAGGCGGCCCGCATATTCTGCCCGATGGCGTGAATGGAGCGTCCGTAGCGGCTTCGGGCAAGAACGGCGGCCATCAGCGCCGCCACACACAGGACGATCAGGAAAATCACCGGCGCTCCGGCGATCTTCGCGTTGGCAAAACGGGCCAGGGCCGTGGGCGGCTTGATCTGCAGACCCCGGAAAAAGACGATGGACAGGGTCCGCACGATGAAGCTGGAGGAAAGCGTGGCGATCATGGGGGGCATAAGAATCAGCCGGATCAGAATATAGTTGACGACCCCGATGACGGCTCCCGCGGCTATTCCGGCGGCAAAACCCATCAGAATGTTGGCGTTGACCTCGTTCATGGTCTTCATCGCGATGAGCCCCGCCAGGGCGATGGTGTACGGGATGGAAAGGTCGATGTTGCCGGGCCCCGTGGTGATGACCAGCATCTGCCCGATCCCCACCAGAATGAAGAAGGACGCGAAACTCATGGATGCGGCCAGAGTCGCCTCCGCGTTGCCGGATATTCGGGAGATGACGAGGTAGACGAAGACCGCCGCAAGATACGGCCAGAATCGTTTCTGCCGAATCAAACCGGAAAATGCTGAAAACGCCGTGCTTCGAACCGATGCGTCAGACATAATTGATCTTCCCCGTATTTCGGATGAGCCGGCTGATGAGCAGCACCACGAAGATAATCATTCCCTGTGCGCCTATCTGCCAGTCCGGTCGAATTTTCAAAAAAGTAAGGAGCGTCCCCACCAGCGTCATGGTACAGGCCCCCAGCACAGCCCCCAGGGGCGACACCCGACCTCCGGAGAAGGTTCCGCCTCCGATCACCACGCCGGCCACGCTGAAGAGCGTGTAATTCCTCGCCATGTTGGCGTCGGCGCTGGTGGTCACTCCGGCCAGGGCCAGCCCCGCCAGCACGCCAAAAAGTCCGGCCAGCCCAAAAATCAGCACGTAAACCCGAAAACAGGAGTATCCCGCCTGCAAAACGGCTTTGGGGTTGCCTCCCACGCCTCGGGCCAGAATGCCGAACCGGGTTCTGAACACGAGGGCATAGCCCATCAGGGCCAGAAGCCCCATGAACACGATCGGGAAGGGAATCCAGGGGGTCTGCAGCCCGAAGGCGCTCACCACCGGCGCGGGAATGTTTCCTCCCGGCGTGGGCTGAAGCGTTGTGGCAATTCCCGCCCATATGAAGGAAAACCCGATCGTCACGATGATGGAGGGCAATTTTTTCAGGTAAATCATGGCCCCGGCGAACATGTAGACCAAAACGATCAGCACCAGCGAGGCCGCCCCCGTCAGAACGTTTTTGGACATCACCGCTCCGGCGATGCAGGTCACCAGTCCCACCAGGTTGCCCAGCGAAAAGTCGATCTCGCCTATGGCCATGACGAACATCTGCGCGATGGTGGCCAGCGTCAGCGGCATCGCCATGTTCAGCAGCAGCTGAAGCCCGGCGTAACTCATAATCCGGGGGCGAAGAACGGCGATGGGAATGAAAACGAGCAAAATGGAGCACCAGGGCAACAGTCGGCTTTTCATTTTTCCCGTAAAAGAGGCAGTCGGCACTCTGTTCACTTCCAATCAATAAATTCTTCTCAATAAAATTCACTAAAAACTTGAAATTTAAAACGAGCTTTTCAGGATTTCTTCTTCGGTTATTTCGTCTCCCGTCAGTTTCGCCGCAATCTCTCCGTCCCGAAAAACGTAGACGGCGTCGCAGTACCGCACCTCGTCCATCTCCGTGGTGTACCAGACGAAGCTCCGGCCCCTGCTCTTTTCCTCAAGAATAATGCGATAAATCTCGTCCTTGGTCTCCACGTCCACGCCCCTCGTGGGGTCATCCATCAGCACCAGGGGCGCGGAGGACTCCAGACATCGGGCGAAGAGAATTTTCTGCTGATTTCCTCCGCTCAGGCTGAGAATGCCGTCGGTCAGGGACGCGGCTTTGACGTTGATGGTCTTCTGCCACTTCTCCGCCACGGCCCGCTCTTTGCCGGGATGGATCAGCAGAAACTTTTTCACTCTGTCCCAGGTCTGGGCGGTCATGTTTTTGACGATGCTCCACACGGGAAAGATGCCGTCCTGCTGGCGATCTCCCGCCACAAAGGTCACCGGCCCCGTAATGGCGTAATCCCGGTTGCGCTTATGGTCGTAGAGGTCCAGCAGCAGCGCCGTCTGCCCGTGCCCCGCGAGGCCCGCCAGGCCCACGACCTCCCCTCGCCGCACCGTCACCCCGTCCTTCAGGGGACGAACCACAAATTCCTCCAACCCGGACGGAGACGCGCCGGATTCTTTTTTCCCGGCCTCCCGGGCGGAGGCGGATTGAGCGCCGCTCCGTCCCGCGACCCTGGAACTGCCCATTTTCTCCAGAATCCACTGCCGGTCGACGCTTTTCGCCGGAAGATTCCCGACGATCTGCCCGTTTTTCACCACGACGATGCGGTCCGTGCAGGAAAGAACCTCGTCCAGAATGTGGGAGATGTAGATGCAGCTTATTTTCGGGTCCTTGGCCGAGCGGAGGTAATTCATGAACAGCCGGGCCATTCGGGGATCCAGAGCGCTGGTGGGCTCGTCCAGAATGATGAGCCGGGAAGGCGTGTCCGTCACGATAAAGGCCTTCGCGATTTCCACGATCTGACGCTGTCCGAGGGTCAAATCCTCCACGCTGACGAAAGGAGAGATGCCGTGCCCCGGAAAGATGGCGTCCAGCACATTCACCGCCAGCTCCGCCGCCCGGGCGCGCCAGCCGGGTCCGGAAATCGCCGGATGAAAAATTCGAATATTTTCCACCACGGAGAGGTTTGGACACAGGCTGAGCTCCTGAAAAACCGTGCGAATGCCCCTTCTGTTGGCCTCGTGGACGTCGAAATTCTCCACCGTCTCTCCGTCGATCAGAAGCTCTCCCCCGCTCTGAGGGTACGTTCCGGTGATGATGTTGACCAGGGTGGACTTTCCCGCCCCGTTGTGTCCGACAACACCGACAATCTCTCCCTCGTCGATGGTGAGGTTCACCCCGTCCAGCGCCTGCGAATGGAGGAAAAATTTGTCGATATTTCTGAGCTCGATGATATTTTTCATCCCGACGACAACCTCATATTTTTATATTTGAATATTATTCATTATATCAAAATACACCAGTTCACAACACACGATAAAAGGGGCGGAAAGGTCCGCCCCACAGCTTTGTCCATCGATCAAAAGCAAAAGAGATTTTCCCGTCAGATTTTCCAGACTGTTTCAGGCTCGTTTCAGACTGTTTTCCGAACGCAGTCCGTTTCCTTTTTCACTACCTGGGGTCCGCCGGCGCGGGTTTTCCGGCCTTTACGTTGGCGATCAGCTCCTGCACCCAGGCCTGCGGATAATAGACGCTGGCGACGCCGCCCTTTTCCGTTTTGCTCAGGAACTCATCCAGGCGATCCTTCAGGATGGTCAGAGGCGGAACGTTGATGACCTTCGGAACGTCCGTGCCGTTCAGCACCTCCAGCGCAAGCCAGAAGGCGACCTGAACGAGGCTGGGGGAGATGGAGATGGAGATGGTGTCGTACTTCGGATCCTTGGCCAGAAGCTCCTTCCAAGCCTCCAGTTCGTCGTAACGGTGCCCCATGATAATCAGAGGAATGGGACGTCCCGCGGCCTCGAAGGCCTTCAGCGCGCCGTAGCCGTCGCCGCCCTGGGTGACCACGGCCTGAATTTCCGGCAGGGAGGGCAGAATTCCGGCGACTTCCTTCTGGGCCACGGAGCCGGTCCAGTTGCCGTAAACCTCGCCCACGATCTTCAGTTTGGGGTTGGCGGCGACGACGTCGACAATTCCCTTGTGGATCGTTTCGTCCACGAAGGTTCCGGGCAGACCGCGGATCTCCAGCAGGTTGGCTCCGTTGGGGAACTTGGAGGCCACGAACTCGGTCTGATATTTCCCGTCGTAGTAGAAGTCCGTGAAGATACGATAGGCGCTTTCCTCGGTGATGGCGTTGTCGAAGGAGATCACGATGATCCCCGCGTCAACGGCCTTCTTCACCGCCGCGTTGAGGGCCGTCGGGGAGGCGGCGTCGAGAACGATGGCGTCGTAGCCCTCGAGAATGAGGTTCTGAAGCTGGGCGGCCTGCTCGGCGGCGGAGCTTTCATTGGTGGTGAAGACCCGGGCTTCCTCGATCAGACCCTTCTCCTGGGCGACCTTCACGGCGGCCTCGAAGTCCCGAAGCATCGTCTGACGCCAGGAGTTCCCCGCGTAGTCGTTGCTCAGAGCGATACGCCACTTCTTCGCCGCGTCCGCGGTTCCGACGCAGGAGACCAGCACCAGCAGCACCAACACTGTCGCAAAAATCTTTTTCATCGTACAAAAACCCTCCTTAAAATAAATAATTATGATGTGAAACGCATACAGCATGACGCGAAAACACCCGCGTCTTACGCTCTGTTTTTTTCCGCCCTGTAGTAGAGGGCGATGATCGTCAGGATCACCAGCCCGCTCACGATTTTTTTTCCGGCCTCCTGAATGTTCATGACGGTGAGGAGGCTCTCGATCAGGACGAGAAGCACCGCCCCCAGCAGGGTGCCCAGGTAATCCCCCCGCCCTCCGGCCATGGACGCGCCGCCGATGACCACCGCCGTAATGGAGGAAAGGGTGTACTCCGCGCCGATGCCCAAAAAGGCGGTTTCGGTGTAACCCGCCATCATGACGCCCACGATCATCGCCGTGACGCCGGAGATGGTGTAACAGCGGGTCGTGACGCTCATGACGTCGATTCCCGAAAAGGTCGCCGCCGTCTCGCTGGCCCCCACGCAGTAAATTTTGCGCCCAAAGGTGGTCCGGCGCAGAACCACCGTCGCCGCGACGGCCAAAATCAGCCACAGCCACACGGTGACCGGCAGATTCAGCCTGCTGCCCACCCCGAGAACGCGCAAAATCGGAGACGCCTGCCCCTTGGGGGACCCGTGGGTGGCCACCAGGGTGATCCCCGTCACAATAGCGCCGGCGGCCATGGTCATCACCATCGGCGAGATGCGCAGGAGGGCGACCCCCAGCCCGCTGAGAACCCCAAAGAGAGCCCCGATCAGGAGAACCGCCGGAACGGCCCAGAGGGTATTCTCGTTCTGCCCGTTGACGAACATGCAGGTGAAGACGTTGCCCATGGTGATCAGCGCCCCCACGGAGAGGTCGATGCCGCCCGTCAGAACCACCAGAGTCTGCCCGATGGCAGCCACGCCCACGAAAGAGGCCGTCCGCAGAATCACCCCCGCGTGCCGCCAGGAGAGAAAACCCTCCGACACGCTGTTACCCACGAGAAACAGCACCACAATCATGCTCAGGAGCAGGAAATACCGCGCGCCTCGAAACGGTTTTTTCATCGGACGCTCCCTCCCGCGATCTTCCGTCCCAGCCCGCGAATGCGGCTCAGCGTCTCGGGAGACGAGATGACAAGGGCGACGATCAGAATCAGACCCTTCGCGATGTACTGGTAAAACGTAGAAATCGCGAGAAGGTTCAGCACGTTATTGATGAGATAAAAAATGTAGGCTCCCCCGATGACGCCCGCCACGCCTCCCCGTCCCCCCGTGAGGGCCGTGCCTCCAATGACGGTCACCGCGATGGAGTTCATCACGTAGGGCTCGCCCACCAGCGGGTCCGCGGAGAACATCCAGGCGGACTGGTAGGCTCCGGCAAAACCGCAGAGCACGCCGCCCAGGGTGTAACTGAAAAGCCAGACCCTGGCGGGGTGAATGCCGGACTGGACGGCGATGTTCTCATCCCCGCCAACGGCGTAAATCGCGCGTCCCATGGCGGTTCGGGTCACGAGAAGGTGGCAGGCCAGCACGAAGAAAAGAAAGAGGATCAGGGGAATCGGGACGCCCCACAGGTTCCCGCCCACGAACTCCGCCGCGGCCATTGAAACCTCGCCCCCCGGCTCCGGCAGGATGAAAATCGCCACACCCAGCCAGATCGCACTGGTGGAGAGGGTCACAATAAAAGGAGGAAATTTCATCAGGCCCACGATCAGCCCGTTGATGAACCCCATAAGCGCCCCCGCCAGGGGAGGGCATACCGCCCACAGAAAGACGTTGGCCGGCGTGTCCACCCAGGGCATGGAGGCCCCGATCACGCAGCAGAGGCTGATGATGGACCCGATGGAAAGGTCGAGCCCGCCGCTGAGAGTGACGATGGTCTGCGCCAGCCCCGCCAGCACCAGAGGCGTCACCCTGGAAAACAGATTGACGTTGTTCCGCCAGGTGAAGAAGTCGGGGCTCAGGTATCCCGCCACCAGATAGACCAGGACGACAATAAGGTAAACGGGTAAATACAGTCTCAGGTCGCGCCGGTTTTCCGTCATGAACCCGTTCTCCCTTCTTTTTTGAGCCCGGAATTTTTGAGCCCGGAACCGGAATTCGGGTTCGGCAGGGCGTCGGGAGCGGCCACGGAGGCTTTCATGATGTCCTCCTCCGTCAGCCGCGGGCCGGAGAGGTCCGCCGTCACTTTTCCGGCGTTCATGACCAGCACCCTGTCGCAGAGGCCGATCAGCTCGATCATGTCGCTGGACAGGACGATCACCACCACGCCCCGATTCGCCAGATCCCGGATGAGGTGGTAAATCTGGCGCTTCGTCCCGATGTCAATTCCGCTGGTGGGCGAGAGCAGAATCATCAGCCCCGGGTCCGGCAAAAGCCACCTGCCGAACACCACCTTCTGCATGTTTCCGCCGCTGAGCAGACGGCACTCCAGAGAGGCCAGAGCCGCGAAGGACAAGTCGGAGTCCTCGGAGCCGTCCCGGCCCAGGGTTCGAATGTTCAGCCGCCGGATCATCCCGGACACGGCCTCTCGCTCCTCGCGGACCCGAACAAATCCCAGAGTCTGCCGGTCCTTCAGCGTGGCGGAAGCCATATTCGCCGGAACGGAGAGAACGCCGAATCCGCCCTGACGGTTGCGATCCTGGGGCACCAGTGCAATTCCCGAACGGATGGCCTGCATGGGGTTCGCGAAACGCAGCTCCCTGCCCCGCAGAACCATTGAGGACCGGCCCTTCTCCCTCAGTCCGAACATGCTTTCCAGCAAAACGTCCTGTCCCTGTCCGGCGAGCCCTCCAACGCCCAGCACCTCGCCCTCCCGTATGGAAAAGGCGACCTTTCCGCCCGACGGGGAGACGCTCTGAAACGAGAAAATTTCCGGCGCCTGAGTATTTTCCGTTTTTTGAGATAATTTTGGCGGGTAGATGTCCGTGAGCTCCCGCCCCACCATCAGAGAGATGAGTTTGTTTTCATCGAAAAAGCCGATGTTTTCCGTCAGCACCTTCACTCCGTCCTTCATGACGGTCACCCTGTCCGATATTCTGAGAACCTCTTTCAGACGATGGGAGATGAACACCACCGCGCAGCCCTTCCGCTTCAGGTCGTTCATGACGGCGAAAAGGCGCTCGGCCTCCTCGGCGGAAAGGGCGGTCGTGGGCTCGTCAAAGATGACGATATCCGGCTTCTGGAGCAGCACTCTGGCGATTTCCACCATCTGACGACGGGCCATGGACAGACTGCCCGCCAGAAGCGAGGGATCGATGTCCGCCCCGATGAGAGACAGGGCCTGACGGGCCTCCTCCCGCATCTCGCGCCATCGCACCAGGCCGAATCGGGACTTCAGGGCCCCCAAAAAGATGTTCTCCGCCACGGAGAGCTGGGGCAGCAGGGAAAGTTCCTGATAGACCAGGCCAATTCCCGCCTTTCGGGCCTTGTCGTAACCGCCGAAGCGGACGGCCCGCCCCTTCAGCCTTATTTCTCCGGAATCGGGCGCGTAAATCCCCGCGATCATCTTCATGACCGTGGACTTGCCCGCTCCGTTCTCGCCCACAAGGCTGTGGATTTCTCCCCCGTGGACTTCGAGGGTCAGGTCCCGGACGGCCGCGTTTCCCGCGAAACTTTTGCAGAGGTTCCGCAGCTCCAGCGTCGGGGTCCGGGACGGGACATCGGAATGCATCATCGGCTTCAGTACACCATGAAATTCAGCGCACGAACAGTTTTTTAACGACATCCTCCGGAAGCCTGGAGTTGCACCAGTAGCTGTCGGGAAGGTCCATCTTCACGTATTTGTCGATATTTTCGCTGGTGGTGACGGGGACGGGAAGGATCGTTTCCTTTTCCACCTTTTTCCCCTTGAGAACGTCCAGAGCCAGCTCCATGGCCGCCGCGCTGATCCAGGTCGGGCAGCTCGTGGCTATCGAGTCGAATTTGGGATATTTATCCTTTGTTTTCTTCCAGGCCTTGAAGAAGCCGTTGTTGTCCTCGCCGGTGATGAACGGAGGTTCCTGTCCCCGCTCGGTGTAGGCGTCGATAACGGCCTGAGACATGGCGCCGCCCTGAGACCAGATTCCGTCGATCTTCAGGTTGGAGGCAAAAATGGTTTCCATGGCTCGCTTCGCCTTCGCGTAGTCCCAGTCGGCGTTCACCGTCTGCACGATTTTGATGCCGGGATGTTTGGAGAAGACGCTCTCCGCCCCGCCGAAGCGGTCGGCGCTGTCCTTCGTCCCCTTCATTCCGTTGAAAACGACGATGTCTCCCTTGCCGTTCAGGGTTTTGGCCAGCCAGTCGGCAAGGACGCGGCCAAATTCATGCTGATCGATGGTCAGATGGTAGGACTTGTCGGATTCCGTGACGCTGTCGAAGTCCACCACCGTGATGCCTGCCGCCACCGCTTTGGCGATGACGGGGTTCAGTGCCTTCGGAGAGCCGGCGTTGATGATGATGGCGTCCACCTTTTTGGCGATGAGGTCCTCAATGTCCGCGATTTGCTTGGAGACGTCCGCCTCCGCCTGGGTGACGACCAGTTCCTTTACGTCTTTGTTCTGGCTTGCCGCGTACTTCGCTTCCTCCATACTCTGAGTGCGCCAGGAGTTCCCCATGTTGAACTCGCTGAATCCGATCACAAAGGGTCCTTCCGCCGCAAGGGCCGCGGGAACGAGACAAAATGCCAGCACAAACGCAAACAACGTCGCTTTTCTGAACATAAACACTGCACCTCCAATAATGTCTGATTGTCGAATTTCTAAATGACGTTTCCCAAAAACTTACGCTTCCAAAAACACTGAGTAAAGTTCAGGGGGACGGGGAACCGGCATCACCTCCTTCAGTCGTCCAGCCAGGCCGCGGCCCGGCAGGGGGATCCCTCCCGTCCGGGAAGGGCGAGAGGCATGGCGCAGATCGTAAACGTTCTGTCTTTGGGGAGCTTTGCCAGGTTTTTCAGGTTCTCCACGATGGCGTGCCCGCCCCGCAGGAAACAGCGATGCCTCGGGCTCTCGGCGTCTCCCCAGGGATCGATGGACGTGGCGTCGGTCATATAGCAGATCACGCCCTCCGACATCAGCCAGCCCAAAAGGTCCACGGAAGGATAGGCGTACTCCAAATTGTACTGCCGGACGTTGGCGTAGCGTTCAACTCTGGTTCTCAGGACAAAAATTTTCGCCCCGTCCAGGGTGAAGTTCGCCTCTTCGACGGCGGAACGGGGGATTTCTCCCCCCTCCATGCAGGGGTCCACCTCAAACATTTTGGCCCTGCCCCAGAAATGATCGAGAGACATTCGATCGACGGTCTCTCCCCCGTCGCAAAAGTGCAGCGGAGAGTCCACATGCGTTCCCGTGTGGGCGCACATGCTCATGTATGTCACGTTGGCCGGAGCCGTGTTGGTGCATTCAAGCCACTCGTAAACCGGACGCCGGTTTCCCGGCCACACAAGCATATCCGGGTCCAGCGGATACGTCAGGTCGATGATCCTGCTCATTATTTCATCCTCCTCAAAATATCGACAAGGGATTTTTATGGATGCATTTTGCTTCAGGGGCGCCCGCGTCCAAAACAAAGACCACCCCGTAACAATCTGCGGATCTGTACGAAAGTCTCTCAAGCATCCCGCATTCCTCCAGTCGAACGGCAAAATCCGGTTATTATTAAGGAAACGATGCGCAACAAAACAATTCGCACAAACATTAATAAAATAATACGAGAATAATACGATTGCTAATGCAACACTTTATTATAGTGTATCATGAGTTGCGGAGGAGCGGCAAAAATTCCTTTATGCCGTCGTCATGCCGGTTCTGCCTGTGATGTATGGACGCATCGGCCTCCGACAAAGGTTATCAGGACCTCCAGATTTTCATCGAAACAGAGGAGATCGGCATCGTTTCCGGGGGCCAAAGAGCCCTTTCGACCCTCGAGACCCAGCAGCTTCGCGGGGTTGGCGGAGGCGAGCCCCACAATCTCCGGCAGAGGGCGTCCTGTGGCGCGCCACATGTTCCGGACCGCCCGATTCATGGTCAGGGCGCTGCCGGCCAGTGTGCCGTCCGGCAGCCGGGGAACGCCGTCTTCCACTCTCACCCGTCGGCCGGCGAAATCGTACTCTCCGTCCGAAAGCCCCGCCGCACGCATGGAGTCCGTGACGAGCAAGAGACGATCCGTCCCGATGGCGCGGCAGAGGGGCTCGAACAGTTCCGCCCGCACGTGAGCCCCATCCGCGATCAGCTCACACATGGCCCGGGAGCACAGCGCCGCCCCCACCATCCCCGGCGCCCGGTGGTGCAGACCGCTCTGGGCGTTGAACAGGTGGGCGATGGACTTCGCTCCCGCCCTCAGGACCGTCATCGCCTCGTCGAAATCCGCGTCCGTGTGCCCCAGAGAGGGAACGATGCCCAGCCGCAGAAGGGTCCGCAGAAAATCGCCCCCTTCATCCCGACGGGGAGAAAAGGTCACCATGCGAACCACGTCCGCCCGCCTCTCCACCCATTCCGCGTCGGGGACCGCCTCGATGTGAGCCAATGGATGGGCCCCTCTCCGGTTCTCGTCGATCCAGGGGCCTTCCAAATGCAGTCCCAGCACCGCCGCGCCGGGAGTTTCGCGCTTCATGGCCCGTCTCACGCTCTCCGCAACCGCCTCCCGATCCGCCTTCGGGGCCGTGACAACCGTGGGCAGAAACGCAGTGACTCCGTGCTCCGCGAGGCAACGGCAAAAAACGTCAAGGGATTCATCCCCAGCGTCCAGGGCGTCCGCGCCCCCCGCGCCATTGACGTGAACATCAATGAACCCCGGCGAGATGTACGCTCCTGAAACATCCCTCCGCTCCGCCTCGATTCCCTCCGTGCGGTCCTCCGGCAGAAGCGCCAGAATTCTGTCGGAGAAAAGAAGCGCCCTCCCCTCGACAATTTCGTCGGCCAGAAGGATTTTTCCTCCCGTCAGCAGTTTGAGCCCCATCCCCCATCGCCTGCCTTCAATCTTATTTCTTCCGCAGCGTTATTTGTTATTATATTATCCCGTGAGGAATCATCGTTACAGGGAGGCACGACAGAGTGTTCGACTTCAAATTTTACAACTTTAAATTTCACGACTTTAAATCCCGAATGTTCGCCGCGGAGGGCGGGGACGGGGGGACGGGGAAAATTCCCGAGCGTTCGGAGATCGAGGACCGATTCAAATGGGACCTGGAGGCTATTTATCCCTCCCTGAGTCACTGGGAAAAATCTTTCGCCGAGCTGGCGCCCCAACTGGAAAAGCTCGCCGGGTACAAAGGGAAGGTCAGCGCCTCCGCCGACACGCTGCTGGAGTTTATGCGTCAGGATGAGGCGATTTCGAAAGAACTGGGAAAGCTCTACGTTTACGCCAACATGAAGAGTCATGAGGACCTGCGTGTCACCCGACATCAGGAGCTGGCGGACCGGGTGGAAAACCTTTCCATGCGCCACGCGGCGGCCACGTCGTTTTTTCACCCCGAAATCCTCTCCATGCCGGAGGGACGCATTGAAGAATTTATGAAGGCCCGGGAAGAGCTCAGGCTCTACGCCTTCTATTTTTCAGAGCTGCTGAGGGAGCGAGAGCACGTTCTGAGCACCAGAGAGGAAGAACTGCTGGCCCGAAGCCAGGAGATCGGCGGAGTGGCCCAAAACGCTTTTACCATGCTCACCGACGCCGACATGAAATTCCCCGTGATCCGTGACGAAAAGGGGCAGGACGTGGAACTGACGGAAGAGCGTTATTACAAACTCAGCCGCAGCAAAGATCGAAACGTGCGAAAAGCCGCTTTCAACGGCATTCACGAGACATACGGCGCGTACCGCAACGCCATCGGGGCGCTCTATGCGGGGTCGGTGAAGGGAGACCTTTTCTACTCCACCGCCCGACGATACGCCAACAGCCTTGAGGCCGCCCTCTTTCCAGACAACGTGCCCGAAACCGTTTATGACAACGTGGTGAACACCGCCAACGCTCAGGCCTCCCTGCTCCACGGCTGCGTCGCTCTGCGCCGCCGGGCTTTGGGACTGGAAGAACTGCACTATTACGACCTGAACGTTCCCCTGACCGACGAACCTCTGAGCGAAATCTCCTGGGAGGACGCTCTGGACATGGTGACAGAGGCCCTGACCCCCCTGGGAACGGACTACGTGAATACCCTGAAACGCGGTTTTTCAGAGCGATGGATCGACGTTTACGAAAATCAGGGAAAGCGAAAGGGCGCGTATTCCTGGGGCAGTTACGGCACCCGACCCTATGTCCTGCTGAACTACAACGGCACCCTGCGGGACGTCTTCACCATCGCCCACGAAATGGGGCATTCCCTTCACTCCTGGTACGCCCACGAGGCCCAGCCCCAGGTCTACGCGGATTACACGATTCTCCTGGCGGAGGTGGCCTCCACCACCAACGAGGCGCTGCTGCTGGAATATCTCCTGCGGAAAAGCCCGGACCGGAAATGGCTTCTGTCCTACTATTTCGACTCGGTACGAACCACTTTCTTCCGGCAGGCCATGTTCGCGGAATACGAGAAGATCACTCACCGTCACGCCGAAGAAGGCGAAGCTCTGACCCCCGTGTACCTGAGCGGGCTCTGGGGAGACCTCAACGCGAAATACTACGGCCCTGAACTCGTGATCGACGAGCCCCTCCGCATGGAGTGGGCGCGTATCCCCCATTTTTATACGGCTTTTTATGTTTACAAGTACGTGACCGGGTTCACGGCGGCCGGAGCCTTCGCCAGCGCCATCCTCAACGAAGGAGACACCGCCCGGGAACGTTACCTGACCTTTCTGAAAAGCGGTTCCAGCGATTTCTCCCTGGAAATCCTGAAAAAGGCCGGCGTGGACCTGAGCCGCTCCGATCCCTTCGAACGCACGATGGCCACCTTCAAAGAAAAACTGGCCGAGGCGGATAAACTGTTCTAACATTTTTCACGGGATAATCGACTCGCTGCCTCCGGCTTCGGCCGGAGGCTTTTTCAACTTCGATGCGGGTCTTACCTTGACAGACCTCCCACTGACGGCCTATCCTTTTCAGTGAAACATAAAGAAAGAGAAGGGATCCTGCACTGACATGGAACGATACGACGGGGATCTCTCCTTCGAAAGCCTGAGCCCGGAGGCTCGGCGGGAGTACGAGAGACGCAAAACGGTCAAAGAAGCAGCTGAAGACTTGGGAGTCTCGGAAAGTATGCTTTACTGGTGGCGTCAGCGCTATACGGCCCAGGGAGACAAAACGCAAAGCGCGACGATAGAGGAAGAGCTGAAAGCACTCCGTCTTGAAAACGCGGAACTGAAGATTGAGAGGGACATGTTAAAAAAAGCCGCGGCCTGCTTCGTGAAGCTGCAGAAGTAAAATATCACTTCACAGCGACACACCCGGAATATCCGGAAAGGAAGTGGGCCGCGTTTTTAGAAGTGTCGCGCAGCGGTTATTACGAATGGAAAAAGACTCATGAGAAACAAGAACGGCGATCCCAGGATTTTGCTCAGACTGTTCAGGACATTTTCAATAACGATCGCGGTGTATATAGAATAGAACGTATCTGCGGGATACTTCTAACCCAGGGAAAGAGGCGTCGTTCAGGCGCGTCAAAAAGGTTATGGAAGACAGGGGTTTGAAGAGTGTTCATCTAAGGCGCAGGCAGCGTTCATTGACGGACAGCAAGAAGGCCCGTGGAGAAGGGTATGTCAATCTGGTTCGAGGGAGAGTGATTGAAAGGCCGTTCCAATGGAGTGAAAGTTTTTTCGCAAATTTGAAGAAGGAGGCGGTTCATTGGACGCAATTCAAGACGAAAGAAGAAGCACGACAAACAATGTTTGCATATATTGAAGGTTTTTATAACACCAAACGCGTACAGAAAAGACCGGGTTATCTCAGTCCGACGCAGTGGCTTGAAAAATGGCTCGGCAATCACTCAGTCGAAGCTGCTTAACTTTTGGTCCGAAAAACTATTGACAACCCCTTTTTTGTTGCCCTGAAAGAGGTGAGGCCGATCAATCCTTTCCGATCCGGCCCAAGAGGGCGGGGGTTGTACTCCGATGGAGCTTTGTGGTAACATTCCATTCAAATCAAAAGGGTTTTGTATATTGCCCTTTTGTGTTTGGCGTATCCGCAGCTCTTTTTTATCCCATACGACCGTGATGACGTGAGGACAATGGAAAAAAACGCGTGGCACTATATGATTGTAATGCTTGTGGGTCTGTTTTTCATCCTTGTTCTGGGATTTGTTATTTTTATGTCGGTGAAGAACGCCTCTGACATGCAGAACATTCTTGAAGAAAGTGTAAAAAATCAGGTTATCTCTATTTCCATAGCAGCACGAGATAAAATCGACCCGGATAAATTCGTTTCCTGGACCAGCCCTGAGGGCATCAGCACCGACCAGGCGGCCTACTCCGGCGCCGTCGACGCCCTGCGGCAGCTTCAGTGGGATCTGGGGGCCCAGTATATCTACGCCCTTCAGGAGATCGACGGCAAATACCGCTGCGTCCTGGATACCGACGAAAACAAGGGGGCGACTTTCGAGGAATACACTCTCTCCCACGCCCAGGAACTGGCCTTTCTGGGACTGGAATCCACGGAAATCCTGAATGTATCGGATCCCCTGGACGACTGCAATTCCGGAGCCGTCCCTGTTTTCAGAAAAGGGAAAGTTGTGGGTATTCTCTGTGTTGACATTCCGGATACCTTCCTGAAGCAAAATACCGCCACGGCCCGCTTCAACATGCTGTTTCTGGCGGGAACCACCGCGGTGGTCATGGTCCTCATGATGCTGGCTATGACGTTGCTGGCTCACCGAATGTACAAAATGCAGAAAGAGCTGTACCACATGGCAAATTACGACTCTCTGACAAAACTGCCCAACCGGCAGTATCTGATTTCCTACCTGACGCGGATTTCTTCGGACGAGGAACAACGGGGAAACAGGACGAAAACGCCTTTCGCTCTGCTCTTCGTGGACATGGACAATTTCAAGAAGGTGAACGACGGGTCGGGACACGACGCCGGAGACGAACTGCTGCGGGCAACCGCCGTGTATCTGGAAAACGTACACAAAAACTCGAAGGCCTTCCGACCGGCTGCGGGGGCGCTGAACGTTTCCGCCCGGGTGGGAGGCGACGAATTCGTGCAGATCGTGCCGGGAATATCCACCGAGGAAGGAGCCTCCGCGGCGGCGAGGAAAGTACTGGATGAGTTCGGAACGCAGCCCCTCATCGAACGCTACATCCGAAAATATAAAGTGGGACTCAGCGTGGGAGTGGCCCTGTATCCCTGGCACTCCACCAACTTCAACGTCCTTATCAAATACGCCGACATCGCCATGTACAACGCAAAACAGAGCGGAAAACACCGCTACTGCGTCTATGAAGACGGCATGGGCGAGGAAGAGGACGGGCTCTAACGCTTACGGAGCGAAAGCCAGCGATTGACGAACTCAATGTTGCTCCAGAGATCCAGGTGAAGGTCGGTGGCAAAACAATACCCCTTTACCCAGCCGGTGTTGCCCAGTTCTACATTTCTGCGGACGTCCCGGTAGGCCATGGTGGCGGGAACCTGGTTCCCCGGATTGGCCACGGTAACGTAATCCAGGGCGTAACCCCGAAGTTTTTCTTCCTGTCTGCCGATGAAGGTGTCCACGGTGCACCGGGCCTCCACTCGATGCAGATTCATGCTGCCTTTGTGGGGCGAATACTGTCCGTGAAAGGAGAACACACCAAGCCCATCGTATTTTTCTCCATCCGGAGAGACCAGGTAACGGCCAAAAAGCGGCGCAGACCCGCCATTGACGAAAACAAGGTGGTTCGTGGCGATGCTCTGGAGAATCCCGTCCCGGAAGGCCTCGTTCTGCAACAGCCTCTGCGCGTAACACCAGCCCAGGGAATGGGGGAAATAGATAACCTCCGCATCCGTGGGAAAGGGGTCCTGCCAGGGGTCGTAGTCCCGAACTTCGCAACCCAGCAGGCGGAAGAGTCCGCCTACCTCGGCCCCCTCCAGAGAAATCGCGCTGTCTCCCACAATGGCCACGCGAATGTGCTTGGAGGGCGTTCGAACCACCTGAGGCGGAACCCATTCCTGTTTCAGACGCCCAAAAGCGTCGAGGATCTGCCATTCCACCTGGTTCACGGCGGAAGCCAGCTGCATGGAGGCGCTTCGGAGCTGGAGCACCCGGGTGGCCGCCGCGGGGTTGTAAAGTTCTCTCAGGACGAATTTCGGCCGCTCCAGATCCCTGGGAATGTAGCCCAGCGTCAGGACCGGCGTTTTTCTTCCGTAGTCCTGCTCCAGCAGCTGATATTCTCTGGGGTTTCGCACCGAGGTAAAAATAGCGCCCTGAGCCAGATTGCCCTCCGGCCTCTCAAAACCGGAGAGGACCGACATGGCGATGCCGGACATGAGCATGGCGGAGGCCGCCGCCGAAAACAGGGTCACCACTCCGCAGGACAGCGCCTGAGCCAGTTCCGTCACCTCGGGACGCACCTGGGCGATTTCTTCTTCTCCCCGCTCTCCCAGCGAAACGAGAACGACATTCAGCGCCGAGGGATCCGCGGCCTCCTGGAAGATGTTTTTCAGGTTCTTCATGCTGCCGCAGGTCCAGGTATCCAGGACGACAGGAGACTCCCCCATCAGCTTCTTCAGCAGGTACACGTCCGCTTCCTCCCGGCCGCAGACAAAAAGTTTCACCTTCAGCCCCGCCCGCACCATGGCGTAAACCAGCGTCACTCCATCCGGCACGGTCACCGGCCTGACCTCGTCGGCAATAATCAGACGTGGCAGATTCAATTTACAGCCTCCCAACAGGCAGTATTCCCTACCGAAAATCGAAAAAACTGCCGAATCGTTTCAGAGAAGCGCGAGGGTCTTTTCCTGCGCTTCAGTCCGTCTCCTGCGAGTGTATCACAGAAACCTTCCCTGCGGCAGTGCCTGCCGCAAAACCCGTAGACCAGCAGACCTGAAGGTTAAACCCTCCCGTGGGGCCGTCCAGGTCCAAAATCTCTCCGGCGAAATAAAGATTTTCACACAATTTAGACCGCATCGTGGCCGGGTCCACTTCCTTCAGAGACACCCCTCCCCGGGTCACCACCGCGTGATCGAAGCTCCACAGACCGTTCACCGTCAGGGTGATGTTCCCCAGCAGACGGGCCAGGTCCCGCCGCTCCTCCGGCGACACCCAGGCCACCCCCTTCTCGGCGGGAACGTCCGAAAGCTCCAGAATCATGGGGATCAGCCGGGCGGGCGCCAGGTCCGTCAAAGCCCGTCCAAACTCCCGATCCTGATATTTTTCGAAATCCCGGGCAATTCGGGCCTCCAGCTTTTCCTGAGAGAGGGCGGGCTTCAGATTCAGGACGAACTCCACCGTTCCCCTCTTCATCCAGTCCGGGACGGAGGCGCTCAACTCCATGACGATGGGGCCGCTCACCCCAAAGTTGGTGAACTCCATCTCCCCGAATCGCTCCGTCTCCTTTTCTCCGTTCACCAGAACCGTGAGCCGCACGTTTCGCAGGTTGAATCCCCGGGCCAGCTTCACCCAGGTCTCCCTGGTCCTGACAGGAACGATGGCGGGAGTGGGCTCCACAATGGTATGCCCCGCCTGCGCGGCGAAGCGGTATCCGTCTCCCGAAGAGCCCGTTTTCGGGAAGGATTTCCCTCCCGTGGCCAAAATAAAGCGGTCGGCGGTAAGTTCCTCCACCGCGGTGACCAGGCGCTCCACCCGGCCCTCCCGGAATCTGAGCCCCCGAACCGGCGAGCTGCGGAGAATCCGGACGCCTCCCTTTTTGCAGCGGCGCAGAAGACATTCCAGAACCCTTTGAGCCCCCTCAAGGCTTCCGGGGGGAAGGTCGGGAAAAACCCGATTGCCTCGCTCGACGATGGTCCTGACTCCGTTTTGGGCAAAAAACGCCCGGGTCTCCGACGGCCCGAAACGACTGAAGGCCGAGTACAGAAAGCGCCCCTTTTCCCCATAGCGCGCCAGGAAAGCCCCCATGTCCGGCTCGGCGTTGGTGAGGTTGCACCGGCGTTTGCCCGCCAGCAGCAGTTTTTCCCCAAGGGACGCGTTTTTTTCCACCAGAAGCACCCGCTCCCCCGCCTCCGCCGCAAACCCCGCCGCCATGAGCCCTGCGGGGCCGCCGCCAATTACCAGCGTATCAAAACGTTCCATTGAATCAGCAACCTTTTTTATTTAACAACCTTTTTTATTTACGGGTCCGTCCGGGCCGGGAGTTTCCCCGGGCTTCAGAAAACTGCTGACGAAACAGGGACCCCAGGGAAAGATCGGAGGCCTCTTCCTTTTTTCTTCCGGCTTTTTCGCCTCCGGCGGAGCGCGCCCTCCCCGAAACGCGAGCGCCCTCCGAAAGACGGCCTTTTTCCTCCGTTTCTCCCGTCAGGTCCCGCTTTTTCATGGAGAGGGAGATGCGTTTTCGGGCCTCGTCCACCTCCAAAACGGCCACCTTCACCTGCTGGCCCGGTCGGAGAAAGGCCTGAGGATTCTCCACGAAGGTATCGGACATGCGGCTCACGTGGACAAGACCGTCCTGATGAACTCCAATGTCTACAAAAGCGCCGAACGCCGCCACGTTGCTCACGATGCCGGGGAGAACCATCCCCACCCGCAGGTCTCCGATCGTTCGGAGGTCGGGATCGAAGGCAAAGGCCTCGAAGGATTCCCGGGGATCCCGCCCGGGTTTCGCCAGTTCCTGCAAAATGTCCCGAAGGGTGGGCAGTCCCGCCTTTTTGGAGACAAACTTTTCCGGCTCAATCCGAGCCCGCAGCTCCGGCTGACGCATCAGGTCCTCCACGGAGCAGCTCAGGGCCTCCGCCATCCGCTCAACGGTGGAATAATTTTCGGGATGCACCGCCGAGGCATCCAGAGGATTCTTCCCGCCGTGAATCCGCAGGAACCCCGCCGCCTGCTCGAAGGTTCGGGGTCCAAGGCGGGGAACCTTCCGCAGGGCGTCCCGGGAGACAAAGGGTCCGTTGACCTCCCGATACTTCACCAGCTGCCCCGCCACCTGGGCGTTAAGCCCTGAAACGTAGGACAGCAGCTCCGGGCTGGCGGTGTTGACCTCCACCCCCACGGCGTTGACGCAGTGCGCCACCACGTCGTCCAGGGATTTCTTCAGCTCCTTCTGGTCCACGTCGTGCTGATACTGGCCCACACCGATGGCCTTTGGATCGATGCGAATCAGCTCCGCCAGAGGGTCCATCAGGCGGCGTCCAATGGAAACCGCGCCCCGAACGGTGACGTCACGGTCGGGGAACTCCCGTCTTGCGGCCTCCGATGCGGAATAGACCGAAGCCCCGCTCTCGTTCACCGAGGCCACAATAATCTCCGGCGGCAGGTTCAGCTCCCGGACAAAAGTCTCCGTCTCCCGGCCCGCGGTTCCGTTTCCGATGGCGATGGCCTCAATGGCGTATTTTTTCACCAGCTCAGGGATTTTCCGGGCCGCCTCCGCTCTTTGACGCTCTCCGGTATGGGGAAACACCACGTCGTCGTGAAGCAGGTTCCCCTGAGCGTCCAGACAGACCACCTTGCAGCCCGTGCGAAGCCCCGGGTCGATGGCCAGAGTGGCCTTCTGACCCATGGGAGCCGCCATCAGCACTTCCTTCACGTTCCCGGCAAAGATGCGAATGGCCTCGGCATCCGCCCGCTTCTTCAGGGCGTTGCGCAGCTCCGTCTCCATGGAGGGCCGCAAAAGACGCCTGTATCCGTCCTCCGTCGCGTCCGCCACCAGGCGAGAGGCCTCGCTGGTCCCCTGCACGAACATTCGCTTCAGCAGAGACAGACAGTCTTCCTCCGGCGGCAGCATGGAAACCGAAAGAAAGCCCTCCCGCTCTCCTCTCAGGACGGCCAGAACGCGATGGGACGGAGCTCCCGCCGCCGATTCCTCCCATTCAAAATAGTCCCTGTAGTTGGCCCCTTCTTCCTCCATGCCCTTCACACAGCCGCTTTTGAGAAGGGCCTTTCGGGCGAAGATCTTCCGGATCTCGCGGCGGGCTTCCGCGTCCTCGCTGAATCGCTCCGCCAGAATGTCACAGGCTCCCCGCAGGGCGGACTCGACGGAGTCCACGCCCTTTTCGGCGGAAACGAACCGCTCCGCCTCTTTTTCGGGACTGAAGGTCTCCAGCTGCTCCAGCAGCGCCTCGGCCAAAGGCGTCAGGCCCTTCTCCGCCGCCACGGAGGCCCGGGTTTTGCGTTTGGGACGGAAGGGCAGATAGATGTCCTCCAGAGCGGTCAGCGTCCGGGCCGAGGACACCGCCGCCCCCAGCGCCTCCGTCAGCAGCCCCCGCTGGGAAAGGGACTCCACAATCGCGGCCCGTCTCTTCTCCAGTTCCCGTATTTTTTCGTCCCGGTCGCGGATCGCGGTGATGACGGTTTCATCCAGAGAGCCCGTCGCCTCCTTGCGGTAACGCGCGATGAAGGGAACCGTACACCCCTGCCCGAACAGATCGAGAACCGCACGAACCTGCGCTCCGGAAAGCTCCAGTTCCTCCGCCACCTGAAGGGCGATGGCCCCCGCGTCCGTCGTTTTGTCAACTTCGCTCATTCCTCCAGCCTCCCCGAAGCAAACGTTTCGTTACAAATCCAGGCGTTTTCGCACAAAATTTTCATCTCACGCAAACCGCTCTTCTCGCCTGGACCCTCCCGTATTTCATGCGAAACATTGTATTATATCCCGCCCCGCTTCGAAAGGGACCGAAAATTTCCGGCGCGGGACGACAGCCCTGACTCCCCCGAACCCTAAATAACAATATTGTAATAAGAGCCTGCTGACGTTAATTTATGACAAATTATCAGATTGAAAACTCACTATTCCTAAGATATTGTTATTATTTTCCCCTATTGACTTTGAATAACGCTTACTTTATAAATAATGTGCAGTAAATCGATTGGTATAAGGTGTTTATGATGCAGTCGATTACATCACCCCATCTGGGGCAAGGAATACCTGAGCCATTCCCTGCCGCGGTTACCTCAGCCCCTCTTCCGCAACGAAGAGGGGTTTTTATATAAATTACGCAAACTTATTTACGCCGTGTTTTTGAGTAAATAATAAACTTGACAAACGATACTGAGAGGTTTCTGACTTGGCTTTGATTATCAACAGCAACATCCCCGCGTTTCAGTTTTTCGACTCCCCCGCCGCCAGCGGCCCCGCACTTCAGAGAGCCATTCGGAGCCTCTCCGCGGGGCTGCGCATCAACTCCGCCGCCGACCCCGCCATTTCCGAGAGAATGCTCGCCCGGGCCCGTGGGCTGAACCGGGCTGTCGCCGGCGCACAGAATGGTATTTCCATGATTCAGGTCGCCGAAAGGGCACTCAGCGACACGAGCGGCATTCTCCAGCGTATGCGGGAGCTGTCTCTGCAGGCCGCCGGCGACACCCTGACCCGACGGGACCGAAGCTGCATTCAGGCGGAAATCGACCGGCTCCGGGACGAGATCACCCGCATCGGGAACAGCACCCAGTTCAACAAAAAGAAGCTGTTGAACGGCTCCGCGGGGGTCCTCTGGTCGACGGACAAAATGACCACGAAGGCCATCATCGGCGGCGGACTTCGAATCATGGATCAGCCCGTTCGAAAGCGGCCCGCCGGGGGCAGCTACAAAATCCACATCACCGCCGACCCCGGTCAGGCCGAGGTTAAAAAATCCAACATCTTCAGGCTCCGAAATTCCGGAGGGCAGAGCATCGGCAGCCCGTTCACCTTCAGCACCAGCGCCCCCGACGCCTTCAAATCCGGAAGAGGCTCCAACCTGCCCCCGGGACGATACGATGTGACCGTGCAGTCCGTACAACAGGGAGCGACATACAGAGAGGTGACCGCCTCGACGATCCCCGGCGGAAGAACGCTCCCCGGCTCCGGCGGCGGACCTTTGCAGACGGGTCTGCATAATTTGCAGTTATACGCTCTCGCCGCCGCAGGAAACACGGATAACTCCAGTATATTGTTTGAGGTGACGGACGTCGATGCCGGCACGGGAAAGGTGACGGTTCAGTATCAGGGGTTCGTCATGGACAGGAGCGGAAATCGCACCGTCATCGGCCCGCAGTCCGCGACCTTCACGGCAGGCGGCAGCAAAAGCGTGTTTCTTTCGGGACCGTCAGGACTCGACATGACTCTCCAGGAAAACGCGACAGCGGGCTCCGATGTCTCCGAGTTCACCGTTGGACAAAAAGCCGTTATCGATACAATCTCCCCGACCGCCGCGCCAAACCAGGTGAAGCTCAATATCACGGGGCCGTCATCTCCCTTTGTATTCTTCGCCTCGCCCGTCGCCATCGACGCGGACGTCATCAGGGGCAGGACGATAGACTTCGGATATGTCACACTGGACAGACAGGGCAAAGCCACAGTGGGAACCGTCACGCTGGACTTCGGCTCCGCAGCCGTCAAAGACGGCGACAGGGCGACTCTGATCGTCGCCCCTGACGTCAGGCCCCTCGCCCGGAAGGACAGCCGCCTCCGGAACATCGACAAATTCTGGAACACCCAGGGCCGTTTTCTTGTTGAGGATCCTCAGTATATCTCCATTACCCAGGGAAACGGAAAAGTCGCCGGTTTTACCCTCTATAAAAACGACAGTATGGAGGACGTGGCGAAAAAGATCAGCGACGCCATCCGCCTCTCCGAACTGGAAGGGGGACTTGGGCAGGAGCTGTACGCCGTCAACGCGATGCAGGATTCCTTCGCTTCCTTCGTGGAGGAGGAAAAAAACACGGACGACAGCTCAGAATCCGCGACGGGCGCCCTTCTGATCCGTTCCGCCCTCACCGGAGACGCGGGAAGGCTCTTTTTCGCCGGAGACGAAGACGTTCTCAACGCGCTGGGGCTCAGCGTCCTGCAGGATGCGAAGGAAACGAATTTCACCGTCACCGCCGCTGACGCCCTCACCGGAGAAATCCTTGTGGATGGCGTGCGCGTCAGTGGCAATCGCCTTATCGGTCAGATTCACTCCAATGTGGATCTGGAGTTCGACGCCGCCGCCAACGTCTCGGCCGTCTGGAACGGCCTCACAAAGAAGTTCGACTTTGCCCCCGGCGAAAAAGCCTATACCACGTTCCTGCAGCTTACGGACAACTCAACGGTAATTCAGACCGGCGCAAACGGCGGCGAAGACATGAGCATCGGCATTGGAGACATGCGATCCAACGCACTGGGACTGAATCGGGTTCTGATCACCGATCGGGAATCAGCGGGCCGATCCGTCACCATCATCGACCAGGCGCTGGACAAAGTTTCCACACAGCGCGCGAAGCTGAGGGCCTGTCAGAACCGTCTGGAGCACACCATCAACAGTCTCAGCGCAACCAGTGAGAACCTCTTTGCCGTCAGCAGCCGCATACGGGATACGGACATGGCGAAAAAAATGATGGACGTCACAAAGTTCCGGATCATGCTTCAGTTCGGGAACATAATGCACAGTTTTACATGATATTTTGACTAAAATTCAACATAATTATTTGTATTTTGTAAAATTATTATCGTCAATTCTTCTTATTGATTTTCGTCACTGCGTATTTTATAAATATGTCGTAAGCGACGGTCTTACAAAAGAACTCAGGTTATATGAAACTATCGGAGGTGGTTAAAAAAGCATTTTATGACACTGGTGACTCTTAACATATCTTGTTCCATACGTTAAGCATTCGAAAAAGGTTTATTCAATTACATATGTGCATACCTCTTGACAGGCAGGGATGCCCGCCAGGACAAAAAACAAGGAGGTTCTTTTATCATGGGTATGGTTATCAATCACAATATTCCGGCTATGCAGTCTCTCAACGCCATCACGTCCACCAACAGCATGCTCCAGAAGTCCATTCAGAAGCTGTCCACGGGACTGCGCATCAACTCCGCCGCCGACGACGCCGCAGGACTGGCCATTTCCGAAAAAATGCGGGCTCAGACCCGGGGGCTGGATCGCGCCACCGCCAACGCGCAGGACGGCATTTCCATGATTCAGACCGCTGAGGGCGCTCTCAACGAGACCCACAGCATTCTTCAGCGTATGCGCGAGCTGGCCGTTCAGGCCGCCAACGACACTCTGACTCAGCAGGACCGCTCTTACATCCAGGAGGAAATCGACCAGCTTCGTCAGGAAGTCACTCGCATCGGCAATACCACCCAGTTCAACAAAAAGAAACTGCTGGACGGGTCCGCCGCCACTCTGTGGTCCTCTGACAAGCTGACCACGAAAGCCATAGTCAACGGCGGTCTTCGGGTCATCGACCAGTTCGGACAGAAACGGGCCGCCGAGGGCAACTACAAGATTCAAATCACCGCCGACCCCGGCGACGCCGAGATCCAGAAAACGGACATCTTCCGAATCAAGCATCCCGATGTCGTCACTTTTTCCACCAACAACGCCAGCATTTTCACCTCCGGAAAGACGGCCGGACTGGCATCGGGAGAGTACACCGTCGCAGTCGCGACACCCGCAACCCCGGGTAACGCGAAGACGACCATAGCTTCGTCGTTTGGAGGTACAGCCGGCGCGGGACTTAACCTTGCAAACCTCATAAAGACAGATGCGGCGCTGACCACGAACAACTCCAGTCTGCTGTTCGAAGTGGAGTCCGCTTCCAGTTCCAGCGTCACCATCAAAATCTCCGGAACCATGATGGACAAAGACGGAGTCGTCACGGACGTCACCGATACCGTCACTCTCACGCCAACTCCCGCCGCCGATGTCCCGACGAACATCGCAGGTTTGGGGCTCTCTTTTGACAGGACTTTGTTAACCACCGCCAATCTCGCCGCTTTCACGGCCGGGGAAAAAGCTGTCGTCAACACGACCGCCACATCCACGGCGGCCGACTTCGAGGTAACGGCCACCATGGCAAACCCGGGCGGTGCCCCGATCTCGATTGGAGGCACGTTCGTCCTTGGCGCGAATCCCACTGAGAAATCTATACCCTTTGAGCAAATTTCCATGGACGCAACCGGCAAGGTCACCCGAGGCACCATAACTCTCAACCTCGGATCCGCCCCTCTGCTGAATGGAACGACAGCCACCCTCAAGGTAAAGGGCGTCGGAGACCTGTCTGATTCGAGCACCCGCCTCTGGGACATCGAAAAATTCTGGGACGCCCAGGGTCGCTTCCTGGTCAACGACCCTCAGAAGATCACCATCACCCAGGGCGACGGGAAAACCACCAGCATCACCCTCTACAAGAACGACACCATGGGCAGCGTGGCCCAGAAGCTCAACGACGCCATCAGCCGTTCCGAGCTGAACGGCGGTCTTGGGCAGGGCAAATACGTCACCGGCGCCGGCGCGAACACCTTTGCCTCCTTCGTGGAGACACCCACGGCCAATACCTCCGAGGCCGTGCAGGGTACCATTCTGATCCGTACGGCCCTGACCGGCGATGCCGGAAAGCTCTCCTTCGCCGGAGATGAGGACCTGCTCAACGCCCTTTCTCTCAGCGTGGTGCAGGAAGCAAAGGAAACGGACTTCACCGTTACCGCCACCGATGCTCACTCCGGGAAAATCGTCGTGGACAAGGCGAAGGTCACCGGCAATCGCCTCATCGGTCAACTGCACCCCAACGTGGACGTGGAGTTTGACGCCACCGCCGACGTCGTGGCCACCTGGAACAACAGTACGAAAAAATTCGACTTCACTTCCGCCTCCGCTGCTTCCGGTGCGGATCCCTACACCACGTTCCTGCACCTTGCGGACAACACCACGGTGTTCCAGATAGGCGCCAACGAAGGTGAAGACATGGGTATCGACGTGGGCGACATGCGCTCCGACGCTCTGGGCCTGAACAAGGTTCTGGTCACCAACCGGACCTCGGCGGCCCGCTCCATCACCGTCATCGACAACGCGCTGGACAAGGTTTCCACTCAGAGAGCGAAGCTGGGCGCTTACCAGAACCGCCTTGAGCACACCATCAACAACCTGACCACCGCCAGCGAGAATCTGACCGCCGCTGAGAGCCGCATCCGTGACACGGACATGGCAAAGGAAATGGTGAACTTCACCAAACTGCAGATCATGCTCCAGGCGGGAAACAGCATGTTGAGCCAGGCGAACCAGCTTCCTCAGAACATTCTGAGCCTGCTGAGATAAAAGTTAACATCCATCCTTCTTCCAAAATAAAGAAGGGTTCTCAATCAGGAGGGACCTCGTCACCATTCGGGGTCCTTTCCCTTCCTTCATGATCCTTATGGCGGATTGCAGAATCGTGTCCCGACCTGGAGGCAAAGTGTAAATTTCATTCGAGAGGTGACAACCGTGAAGATCGACAAGTTCGAACGCAATCTGCGACAGGAGAACCCGCCTTTTGTCCCTGAGGTTTTGCATCCCCGGAGGACGAGCCCTCAAAAGACTCCCGCGCCTGGAGCCGGCGAGGACGTCGCGGGGATCTTTTCGAGCCAGAGCCATGAAAAAAAACGTGCAATCCTGGAAAAGGTCTGCGAACTCATGGAGCTGACCCAGACGGACCTGAAATATCACGTCCGCGAAGGCGTGAACATGGTCCAGGTTCAGGTTATCGATCGCTCCGACGGGAGAGTCCTGCGCAACATTCCCACGGAAGAAACCCTCGGCATGGTGGCGTACCTGATCGCACACATGAAAGACCGCATGGATCTGAAAGCCTGATCCGTTTTTTCATATTCTTCATTCAGACTTTCTTATCCAGATTTTCTTATCCAGTTCTCTTATCAGGCCCTCTTATTCTCATTTGGGTCTGCCTCGGTCTTTTTGTATCGGTAGAACTGTGCTACACTCTTTTAATAAACTACCTTTTCCGATCTGAATATTTTATTTGAACTGACTGAAACAGATGGGAATTGGGGAGGTCAAAAGAGTGGTTGCGGAGAAAAATCCTCAGAACAGAGGAAAACGGGCAAAAGGGGAAATGTGGCCCCTGGAACAAACCCTGAGCAGCCTTGTCGAAACTCTGAGTTCCATGGCGGGAAACTTGCACAATACGACGACAGAAATAAATGCTGTTGCAGACCAGATCAAATCCATAAGCGACGAAATGTCGGCCATAATGGAAGAGATGCAGTTTTTGGAGAGGAAGGTCAAACCCAATGAAAACGTACCTGCGAGTTCTCAAAACAATTGAAGCGGCAGGGACACGGGCCTGGCTGGTGGGAGACCCGGCCCGGGACGTGGTGAGAGGACTCGAACCAACCGATTTGGATGTGGCGGTGGAGCGCTGCGACCTGGAGGCCCTGGCGACTTCCCTGGGCAGTGGAACGCTGGGAGGCGACGAGTCTTTCCCCGTGCTCCGCGCCACACTTTCCGGCGTGAGAACTGAAATCGCCTGCATACGCGGAGCGTCCATCGAAGAGGACCTTGCGCAGCGCGACTTCAGCATCAACGCCATCGCCATACGCAGCGACAACGTTTTAGTGGACCCCTGGAACGGACGGCGGGACATCCGCAACGGAGTGATCCGTCTGACCGGCGACGACATCGACCTGGTTCGGAACGACCCCATTCGCATTCTGCGCATGTTCCGTTTCGCGTCGGAGCTGGATATGGACATTTTCTGGAAAAGCGGGGCGGACGTCCGACAGTTCATCAACACCTCCTCCGACGCCATCCGCTCTATGCCCTCAGAACGCTGGGGCCGCGAGATTTTAAGCGGTATGAACGCCCGGCCCTGGGATTTTCTTTATCTCTGCGATTATTACGGGCTTCTCCCCTTTTTTATGGAAGAAATCCAGCGTCTGAAGGAAATCCCCCTGGAAGACGACGAGAGCCAGAGCCTTTTTGATCACTCCCTGGAGACGGTGCGGGCGGTGCAGGAATTTCTGAAGAACCGGAAGACCACCGGAGCCAGCGTGGCTCTGCCTCTGGCGGCGATTTTCCATCATGCCGGCGCGGAAAAGGGCAGCCCCACGGACACGAAAAAAGCGGCGAAAATCGCTTCCCGCTGTCTCATGGCATGGAACATGGGCTCCGAAACAACCAAACTGGTGGAGACAGTGATTCAGCACTACCATGCTATGTACAACCCCGTAACGGAAGAGCAGTTCTGCCGGTCGCTTCTGAAGCACGGGTTCGAAGCCCCCATGGCCATCGTGAACTTTGCCATCTGCAACTCCAGGGCGGACAAGGTCCGGGACATGGAGACGCTGGTGGCCAATAAATGGCGGCTCAGCGAGGTGCTTCGACGCTTTGAGGACGTCCGCCGCCGCATGGAGGGCAACACCCGCTATCTCACCGGCAGCGAGGTCATGAGCCTTCTGAACATTCAACCAGGAAAAGTGGTGGGAGAAATCCTCGGAGCCATGGACATGGCGGTGGGACTGGGAATTATCTCCAGCAAAAAAGAAGCTTCGGAGTGGGTGAAACATTACCGTGCCGAATCGTGAAAACACCGACACCATAGCCGCTATCGCCACGGCCTGGGGAGAGGCGGGCATCGCCATCGTGCGGCTTTCGGGCTCCGCGTCCCTGGACCTGGCGAGAGGCGTGCTTTCCTTTCCAAAAGAAACACCCGACGGAGATCTGAATTTTCTCCCTCCCCGGCTCATGCGGCTGGCTCTGCTTCTGGACGAGACGGATCGACCCATCGACCAGGTGCTGGCCGTGTATTTTCCCGGGCCGAAAAGCTACACCGGTGAAGACGTGGTCGAGCTTCACACCCACGGAGGAACTCTGGTTGCCCAGCTCTGCCTGGAGCGTCTGATTCACCGGGGAGCCCGACTGGCAGAGCCGGGAGAATTCACGCGGCGGGCCTTTCTCAACGGACGAATCGACCTTTCTCAGGCGGAGGCGGTGCTGGGCATCATCCGTTCCCGCAGTGAAGAGGCCCTTCGTGCCGCGGCCCGAACGCTTTCAGGAGAACTTTCTTCCTTCGCCTCGGAAATACGGGAGGAGCTCCTTACCCTTCAGAGCGCCCTGGAGGTGGGGCTGGACTTTCCGGAGGACGCCGCGCCCTGGGTCAGCGAGACGGAACTGGCGGACTCTCTGGCCACTCTCCGGTTGAGCCTGGAGGACCTGAGAGACCGGTGCTCCATGGGACTCCTGCTGAGAGAAGGAGTTCGTGTGGCCCTCACGGGCCGTCCCAACGTGGGAAAATCCTCTCTTCTGAACGCTCTGCTGAAACAGGCCCGGGCTATTGTCACGGCCCTGCCGGGCACCACCCGGGACGTCATTGAGGAGGCCATCACCTGGCGGGGGGTTCCCATTCGCCTGGTGGACACGGCAGGACTACGAGCCCCCTCCGACGAAATCGAGGCCAGCGGAATTGAGCGCACCAACGAAGAGCTGAAAAAAGCGGACATCTGCCTCTGGATTCTTGACGGCTCCGCCCCCATGGAGGAGGACGATCGGGCCTACATTGAGCGTCTGTCGGAAAAAGATCACATCGTCGTCCTGAACAAGTCGGACAAACCTCACCTGCTCACCGAGGAGGACATCCGGACCATCTCGCCGGAAAGTCCCGTCCTCTCTCTTTCCGCCAAAAAAGGAGAAGGCCTGGATCCCCTGAAAGAACTGATCATCTCCATGGCCACGGGCAGCGGGACGCTGGATGCGGGACTGAACGTTTCCGCCCGTCAGCTCGCCGAGGTGGGAGAGGCCGTGAGCTCCATCACCGAGGCCGAAGCCGCAGCCGCAGAAAAACTGGGGCAGGATCTGGTGGCCAGTCTGCTCTCCGCCACAAGGGAATGTCTCGAACATATTTTGGGCATCCAGTGCGACGACGCTCTGCTGGACAGCGTATTCAGCCATTTCTGCGTGGGGAAATAATCACAGATCGAATTTTCTATTAATTTTCCGCTTAGTCTTTTATACGCCAACTATTCTTTTCACGTTTTTATCCTATACATAGAACATCAGTGTTTTTACATCATTTATATTTATCATTTTTACCTGTCAATAAAAATTGAGCTGGCCTAAAATACTTCCTAATACTCAGGAAGAACGTTTTACGGTGTTTTGGGTTCGCCCTGGAGTATAAACTCACACTTGGATGGTGGACGGGAATGACACTGAAGTACGAGAAGGCTCTTTTGTTTGCGGCAGGTACGCTCTTCGGGCTGGGAACCGTATGGTTCGTCAAAAGCGGCAGGGCAAAGCAGGTGGCTGTGGCAGTGACCGCCAAAGGGCTGGATCTGAAAAACTGCGCCGCAGGCGCGATGGAACGTCTGAAGGAAACCATGGACGACGTGGTGGCCGAGGCTCAGTATGTCAACGCGCAAAAGGCGGAGGATCGCTGAGGTTTTCCCGAAGCTTCTCTATCCTTCCAAACCGAGATGGAATTTCGAATCGAACATGACCTGCCGGGACGCCTGCGTCTTCGCTGCCCGAAGGGATCATTTTCACAGGAGCAGGGATACGTCATTGAGGCGCTTCTGGAAACGCAGCCGGGGGTAACCGGCGTCAAAGTTTCCCACAGGACCGGAAGTCTCCTGATCCGTTATGAAGGCGACGGGAGCGTGAAGGAAACTCTTCTCCGGACGGCGGAGATACTGGACGAATCGTACTGCGATCAAATCGATGGCAGTCTTCTGCGCCCCGAGGGAACCAGCCTGGGAAGTTCTTTGTTTTCTCTTTTTGCCGGGGTGGCGGTGCGATCGGTTCTGCCTTTCAATCTGCGCCGGATTGTCGCCGTCTGTCGGGCCCTCCCCCTTTTCCGACAGGGCCTCGCCAGTCTCCGGCGGAGAAAACTGGACGTTGCCGTCCTTGACGCCTCTGCCGTAGGCGTGTCCATGCTCCGGCAGGATTTTCGCACGGCAGGCGTCATCACCACTCTTCTAACCCTGGGCGGCGTTCTGGAAAGCTGGACCCGTCAGCGATCAAAGGAGAGCCTGGTCGAGAGCCTGGCTTTGAACATCGACGGGCTCTGGGTTCGTCGGGAGGATGGACAGATCGGGCGAATCGCCATGTCCCAACTGAAGCTGGGAGACCTGGTAATCCTCCAGACCGGCAGCGTCATTCCGGTGGACGGACAGATCGTGGAAGGGGAAGCGATGGTGAATCAATCCGCAATGACGGGAGAAGCAGAACCTGTTCATCGCACGCCGGGACTTTCCGTTTACGCCGGAACCGCCATTGAGGAGGGCGCCCTGGTCGTGCGCGTCACGGCCTTCGACAGCGAGACCCGCATTCATCGCATCGCCGAGATGATCGACGAGTCGGAGGACCTGAAGGCCGCCATACAGAGCCGTGCCGAAAAAATGGCGGACGCCGTGGTTCCTTACAGTTTTCTCCTGGCGGGGGCCGTGTGGTTCCTGACGGGGGACGCCGTCCGGGCTTCCGCCTCTCTCATGGTGGATTATTCCTGCGCCCTCAAACTTTCCACGCCGCTGATCATTCTTTCCGCCATGCGGGAAGGGGCAAAACGGGGCGTGCTGATCAGGGGCGGACGTTTTTTGGAGGAACTGAGCGAGGCCGACACCGTGGTTTTTGACAAAACGGGTACCCTCACCGTCTCCACTCCCACCGTGGTAAAGGTTATCGCCTTCGAAGGATTTTCCCGCAATGATGTTTTACGCACCGCCGCCTGCCTGGAGGAGCATTTCCCCCACTCCATCGCCCGGGCCGTGGTCAAACAGGCCGAACAGGAGCACCTGGCTCACCGGGAGGAACATTCCACGGTGGAATACGCCGTCGCCCACGGCATTGCGTCTCGCATCCCCGGAAGCGACGGGCTTCCGGACGAAAAAATACTGCTGGGCAGCGCCCATTTCGTGCTGGAGGACGAGGGAATTTCCTGCAATGCGGCACAACGGGCGGTTATCGATGAGATGATGAAGCTGTATTCCGTGCTGTTCCTTGCCAGAGGAAACCGCCTCGCCGGGCTTCTCTGCATTGAAGATCCGCTGAGACCGGATGCCGCCGCGACGGTAAAGGAGCTGAGAGCCGCGGGGATTCGGAGAATCGCCATGCTGACGGGGGACAATCCCCTGGTGGCGAAAAACATCGCGAGGAAGCTGGGTATCGACGAGGTCAGAGCCCGACTGCTTCCAGAGGACAAAACCGAAGCCATCAGGGACATGAAGCGTTCCGGCAACAGAGTGCTCATGGTGGGAGACGGAATCAACGACGCTCCGGGACTGGCCGCGGCGAACGTGGGAGTGACCCTGGGAGAAGGCGCCGACATCGCTCAGGCCGTGGCGGACGTGGTGCTGACGGGCAATCGCCTGAGCGGGATTATCGACGCCCGGCAGCTGGGGCAGGAAACGATGAAAAAAATTTATCGCAACTATTCCTTCATCATCGGCGCCAACTCTCTGTTAATGATTCTTGGGCTGGGTGGTATGATTTCGCCGGCTCTTGCCGCCCTTTTGCACAATCTGACAACGACGGCCTCCGCCGTTTACGGCCTCGCGCCCGTTCTCGATGCCCCCTCAGGGGAGGAGAATCACCCTGCGCGAAGCCCCCGGTCCTTTTGAGTTCGACTGATTGGAAGGAGCAACGAGATGATTGAAAGTTTTATTGAAGGACGAGTACGCCTGCGAACGTCTCTGCTGGCCGATGCCGCTCTGGCGGAACTCCTTTCGTCGGCTCTCATGCGTATCGACGGGATGCAAAAGGTGGAAGTCAACCCCCGAACCCAGGGCCTTTTGCTGGAGTACGACAAAAAACGTCTGCCTCTGTCCCGTTTGATACGGGCACAGCCTGTTTTCCTGCGGATGAGGGAACTGGAGCGCGAGACCTCCGACACGCGTCTGCAATCTCTGAAAAACCTTCTGGAGGACCTGTCGCAGGTCCTGAACGACAACGACTGATACTCGTCAAAAAAGCCCGGCCTGCACCGGGCTTTTTGTCATATTCGCAGCTTTCATGGGACCCGAGTCAAATTCTGTGGGCCGCGTATTTCTTTTCCAGCAGACCCACCAGCTTCGAAAGAGAGTAGGTCATGGCCAGATAGAGAAGGGCGGTACAGGTGTAGACCTCGAAGGGCTGAAAAGTACGGACCACGATGTTTTTCGCCACCAAAGTCAGCTCCACGATGGAAATGACGGACACCAGGGACGAATCCTTGACGAGGGTGATGAACTGTCCCGCCAGAGCCGGAAGAATGGCCCTCAGAGCCTGAGGCATGACGATGTAGCGCATCTGCTGCCAGTAGTCGAGCCCGATGCACTGAGCGGCTTCCCACTGTCCTTTGGGCAGAGCCTGAATGCCCCCCCGAACGATTTCGGCCACATAAGCGCCGCTGAACAGGCCCAGCCCCAAAATGGCGGCGGTCAGAGCCGACAGGTTCACGATTTTCCCGATCCCGAAATAAATGTAGAGCAGGAACACCAGCAGTGGAATGCCCCGTATCACCTGAACGTAAAGCGAACATACCCATCGGAGAAGCCAAATTTTCGACGTTCTGGCGATGCCCGTCAGGATCCCCACGACAATGCCGAAAATCGTCGCGAAAAATGAAACGTAAAGCGTCACCCACAGCCCCATCAACAACGGCTTCCCGTATCTGACGACGAACGAAAGATCCATGACCGCTCCTTCTCTATTCGTTTTCGCAAAGCCCGGCGAGAAAACGCCAGGCGACCAGGGCCTGCACTTTGGTCACCAGAGGAAGTTCTTCCGTGACGATGTACTCGTCCGGCGATCCCATGTTATGGTGGGAAGGTCCGTAGACCACCCCGGGAGTCCCCCGGCTGCGCCAGAGATAAGCCTCAGTTCCCCCAAGACTGTAATTGGGGAAGACCGGAAATCCGCACACCTCCGCGGCTGTTTTTTCGGCCAAACGGATCAGCGGGTGATCCGGCGGAGTCAGCACCGGGTCGGCGCTGCTCAGCTCCGTCAGCTCCGTGTCGGGAAACTCCGCTATCTGCCGGTTCAGCCAGCTCTTCAGGTAATCCACCGTAACGCCGGGGGGCAGCCGGAAATCCACCTCGGCTTCGCAGTGCTCGGCCACCAGATTGACCATGATTCCGCCGGATATGGTTCCCACGTTCATGGTCGTCCGCAGGGCCGCCTCCAGAGAACCGGGCCCCAGAACCTTGTCGTAGACCCCGGCGGAACGCTCCATGACCTTCCGCATGGTCTCGGAAACCCTCATTTTTTCGTCGTTTTTGAAGGAGTACAGTTTCTGCAGAATGGCCATCATGCGATCGATGGCGTTTTCCCGAAGCCCGGCATAGGCCCCATGCCCTCCGGCGGTCCGGGTGACGATCCTGAAACGATGCTTTCCCTTTTCACCGATGCGGATGTGCTCCAGAGAAGAAGGTTCCCCATTGATCAGCGCATCTCCCAGAAGTTCGGGACGTTCCTTCAGCAGGTACCGGGTTCCCCAGGGGCCGAAAACCTCCTCGTCGGAAACACAGGTAATGGAGACCTTCCCGGGCCACTGGTCCTTCATGCGGTTCAGCAGAAGCACGGACATGATACTGGCGGCCAGCCCGCCCTTCATGTCGGCCGCGCCCCGGCCGTACAGTTTCCCGTCGGCAATTTCGCCTCCGAAGGGATCTCGGGTCCATCGGGAGCGATCCCCCACGGGAAAAGTGTCCATATGTCCGTTGAAAACCACGTGTTTTCCCTCTCTCCGCCCCCGCACCGTGGCGACGACGCTGGGCTTTTCGGCATGAGGCGCAACGATTTCGCTTTCGACGCCCGCCTCTTTGAAAAGGTCATTGATGAATTTTGCAATCGCCCGCGTGTCGCCGGGAGGGTCCTCCGAGGGAATTCTCACCAGATTACGGCACAGATCCACCGTTTTTTCGGCTTCCGCGTCCAGCAGTTCACAAAAATTTTTTTCGCTCATCCTCGAAAAATCCTCGAAAAGAATCCCTGAACCCAAGGTTATTCCTTGAACCAGGGCATATCGACGAACCAGTATTTATAGAGCTCGTCATATTTCGTTTCGCGGATTTTCTTTACGGTGGCGTCCACGGCTTTTTTCAGCTCCGGGCTGTTCTGGTTGATCCCAATGCCCACCGGCATTTCATAATGCTTCTCGTCCACAAAGGCGAAAAGTCCTTTTGGGTTCTTTTTGACGTAAACCAGAACCCAGGGCGTGTTGTGAATGGCGGCGTCGATCTTGCCGTCGGCCACGGCCATGGCCATGGTGGCGGTGTCGTTGGTGAATTTCACGATTTCCGCATTTTTGAAAAAGGTCTCGGAATAGAAATCGGAGGTCTGCCCCAGCCGGACGCCGATCTTAACGCCCTTCACGTCCATGTCCTTCCAGGATTTGATGTCCTTGTACTTTTCGCTGAGCAGAAGGCCCAGACCCGCGTAGAAATAGGGCTCGCTGAAAAGGATTTTCTTTTGGCGCTCCTCGGTAATCGCCATGCCGCCCAGAATGAGATCGCCTTTTTCCGTTTCGAGGGCGGGGATAATGCCGTCCCAGGTGATCGAAACGATTTCCATCTTAACGCCCAGGTCATCCGCAATGGCTTTGCCTATGTCCATGTCGAACCCGATAATGTCTCCGTTTTCGTCGATCATTTCAAAGGGGAAATATCCTGGAGCGGTGAGGACAACAATTTTCCCCCGCGCCTTTATTTCCTCCGGAGTCGCCGCAAACGCCCCGGACGCGACCAAAAGGAGCGCCATCAGTATTCCCGACAGCACAAAAAGCATTCCTCGCTTCCCGAAAATCGAACCTGTCATAACAAAAACCTCCATTCTGTTATTAATCTATCATTAATAAATTAACGAGATTCAAAGATTTATGATCTTTCCAATAAACGCCCGGGTTCTGGCTTCCCCGGGATTGGTGAAAATCACATCGGGGGGCCCCTGCTCGGCGATCACCCCCCCATCCAGAAAGATGACCCGGTCGGCCACGTCCCGGGCAAAATTGAGCTCGTGAGTGACCACCATCATCGTCATGCCCTCTTTCGCCAGATTCTTCATGACGTCCAGAACCTCCTGGATCATCTCCGGGTCCAGGGCCGATGTGGGTTCGTCGAACAGCATCACCCGGGGATTCATGACAAGGGCCCGGGCGATGGCCACCCTCTGCTGCTGTCCTCCTGAAAGAAAACCGGGGTAGATGTGCGCCTTATCGCTTATCCCTACCCGATCCAGCATCTCCAGAGCCCGCTTCAGAACTTCGCTTTTTTCCCGCTTCTGCACCTTCAGGGGCCCCAGCATCAGGTTCTGCAACACCGTCATGTGAGGGAAAAGATTGAACTGCTGGAACACCATGCCGATTTCACTGCGGAGCCCGGTATGTTTCGCGATCGTACGGACCGAAGTGCCGTCCACCGTGATGTCCCCCTCCTGGAAGTCCTCCAGGCAGCAGACACAGCGCAGCAACGTACTTTTGCCGGAGCCGCTGGCCCCGATGATGACCACAACTTCGCTTTCGGCAATCGAGAGATCTATCCCCCGGAGTACCTGAAGCTCCGCGTCAAACCACTTGTGGAGGCCCGATATTTCGATCATGGGGCGACGCCGGAGAAAATAATGTCCCAACAAATGCACATCTGGAATCACACCTTGCTCCACGGAGTAAACTTTTTTTTATACTTTAATAAACTGAAAACAATTGAAGGGGATAGTATAGCCTTCTCACAAATTTGTCAATCTTTTTCTGAAAATAGCTTTCTGTCAAGCCGATTTTTCCGCCAAAAACAGTAAAATTAAACTTATGTTACAAAACCACAGCGCCGCTTCAGGACGCCGGCCTGGGCGCCCTGGGACATACGGGCATCGGCATCACATCAGCGTGACGACTTTTTTTCTCTCTTTTTTGGAAAGATAGAGCCGCAATCGGGCGAGAACTTCGTCCAAATCCAGCGGCTTGGCCACATGGTCGTTCATGCCGGCGGCCAGACAGGCCTCCACGTCCTCCTGAAAGGAATTGGCGCTCATGGCCACAATGGGAACCGCCCTCGCCTCGGGAATTTCCAGAGCGCGAATGCGCCGGGTGGCCTCGCAGCCGTCCATTTCCGGCATCTGCACGTCCATGAAAATCATGTCGTACCGCCCTGGCGAGGCTCTGAATTTTTCGAAGGCCTCCAGCCCGTTCTGCGCGCAGTCTATGGACAGCCCCATGGGCTCCAGAAGCGACAGAACGATCTCCCGGTTGATCTCCACGTCCTCGGCCAGAAGAACGCGGCAATCCTCGAAAGAACCCTCTTCCTCATCCTGACCCGCCGCCGGGGGCTGAGGCTCGTTTTCCGCCGCTCCGTCGGAAAAGACGGCCGGCGTTTCGGGCTCCCGGGCCAGCCAGACGGTGTAACCGAAGGTCGAACCCGTACCGCTTTCGGATTTCACCCAGATCTTTCCGCCCATGAGTTCCACCGTCCGTTTGGCAATGGCCAGCCCCAGGCCCGCTCCGCCAAATCGGCGCGACAGCGAGTCTTCAGTCTGTTGAAAAGAATTAAACAGCTGCGAAAGCTGCTCTTTTTCGATACCGATTCCCGTGTCGCTCACCTCCACCAGGATACAGCAGGCGGAGTCCGTTTCTTCCGCCAGGCGGGCTTCCACACGAATCTTTCCCTCGTCGGGGGTGAACTTTACAGCGTTGGAAAGCAGTTTCATCATGATCTGGGTCAGCCTGCGCTCGTCTCCGTACAGAAGCTCCGGAATTTTGGGATCCACGGAGACGGAAAGGGTCTGCTTTTTGTCCTCCGCCTGAAATTCGAAGATGTCCACGGTCTTTCGCAGCATCTTTTCAAAACCGAAATTCACGGGAGACAGCTCCATTTCGTTTTCATCGAACTTCGACATGTCCAGAACGTCGTTGATGATGCCAAGGAGGTGTTTTGAGGCGCTTTCGATTTTTTCCAGACAGTAATCCTTCCGCGTCGGGTCGGGAGATGTTTTCGCCAGCGCGGTCATGCCGATGATGGCGTTCATGGGAGTGTGCATCTCATGACTCATGCTGGAAAGGAAACGGCTTTTGGCCACATGGGCGCTTTCACTCTGAGCCGCTTTTCGCCGGTACAGCCAAAAGGTCGCGCCTCCGCTCAGAACAGAAGACGCCAGGGCCACGGCCTGCAGGAGGGTGAGAAAAGTCGTATCGCTGCGCTGGGTGAGAATGATTTCGTCGGAAATGTCCACCCCCGCGACGCAGACGATATTCCCCTCCGCGTCCCGAACGGGAATATAGGCCGAGATAAGCCCCTTCCAGCTCGGCACGTACTCTCCGAAATCGTTGACCGCGTCCTCACCGGCAAGGGCCGTCGCCGCCAGAGGGTCTTCGATGACGTCGAAATAATCGTCCGGCGTCACCTGGGTTTCCTCATCCGTATCGTTGTCCACGATGTACTGCAGACGCCCGTCTCCGCTGTCGCGCCAGTAATAGACGTAAACGACGCCGTATTCTTTTCCGAACTGAATCAGTCTCTCCCGCAGACTCTCATATTCCGGACAATGGGTATCCTCTTCTGTTTTGTAGCGGGCCAGTTCTTCCGGAGTGATGAACATGGCCGCCGCCCGCCCCGCGGCCAGCAGGTGCTTTTGCGCCGAATCCTGCATCAGAACCACGGTCTTGTTCATGACCGTGTGAGTGTTGACCGCGATCAGCAGCACCAAAAGAGCGGAGGCGAAGAACAACAGCATAACCACATTGTTTTTCAAAAAACGTCCTGCCATATCAGAATCTCCGTTCTTCTGAACCAGATTCATACATCACTTCGTGAATATTATACATAACTTCCCCCCGCGAGTCTTCTGCCCATGAACTCATAAGTATTGTATAATTCTAAAAGTCAAGGAATCGGTGTTCTTTTTTATATTATGTTTTATATTTGAGGAGGGAATTTGTATGAAAAAGAAGTGCTTTTTAGCGGGATTGTGCGTTCTGACGTTCCTGTTTCTGGGCCAGACGTTTGCGGACACGGCCTTCGCCGCGCCGGAGTTTTCCGTTCGTCTGGGGCACACGCTGGCTCCTACCCATCCCTATAACCTGGGGATGGTGCGCTTCAAGGAGCTGATCGAAAAGGCCAGCGGCGGTAAAATCGGAGTGGAGGTGTTCCACAGCTCCCAGATCGGAAGCGAGCGCGACCTGATCGAGGGCCTCCAGCTGGGCACAGTGCAGATGACGGTGGTTTCCACGGCCCCGTTGTCCGGCTTCACGTCGGATTTCCTGGTTTTCGACCTGCCCTTCATCTTCGCCAGCACAAAGGCCGCCCGGGCCTGTGTGGACAGCGAAATCGGACAGAAGATGCTCGATCAGCTCGTCTCTCAGGGCATCATCGGACTTTGTTTCTTCGAGAACGGATTTCGCGACGTCACCAACTCCAAGCTGCCCATCAAGGTTCCGGCGGATCTGGCCGGCATAAAGATTCGCACGATGGAAAACCCCATCCACATGGCCACCTTCCGCGTCATGAAGGCCGACCCCACGCCCATGGCCTTCGGAGAGCTCTTTACGGCCCTTCAGCAGAAGACCATCGACGCCCAGGAGAACCCCCTCGCCATCGTCGATACCTCGAAGTTTTACGAAGTGCAGGACTACCTGTCCCTGACGGAACATTTCTACGCTCCGGCCCCCGTGCTGGTCTCCAAGGCCTTCTTCGACTCTCTGCCCGCCGACCTGCAGAAGACTTTCAAAGAGTGTCTGCTGCAGAGCCGCGACTACGAGCGCGGACTGCTGGACGAGATGAACACAAAGCTGGTTAAGGAACTGGGCGAAAAGGGCATGAAGATCAACGAAGTCGACAAAAAGCTCTTTATCGAGGCGGTCAAACCCGTCTACGACGAATTCACGGGAACAGGCCAGGGCAAAATTCCGGCCGATCTGATCGAGCGGGTCCGGGCTTTCAACTGATGAATTCTGTGAAACGTATATTCCATCATCTGGAGCGATACCTGCTGGCGGCCTTTATGGCCGCCATCACCTTTGTCGTGTTCATCCAGGTCGTGTTTCGTCAGCTGGGACGGTCCCTGCCCTGGTCGGAGGAGTTCACCCGCTATCTTCTGGTGTGGATAACCATGATCGGGGCCAGCGAGGGCATTAAGAGGACCGTCCACGTCGGCGTGGAAGCCTTTACGATGCTTTTGCCCCTGAAGGCGAGGAAAGCCGTCAACATCGTCGCACTGTTGATTTGCGTCTTTTTCTGCGGGGTCGTTCTGTTCTATTCCATCGCCATCATCCGGGTTCAGGCCGTCAACCACCAGCTCACCCCGGCCATGCGAATCCCCATGTGGATCGCCTACTCCGCCCTGCCGGCGGGCTCGGTTCTGATGATAATCCGCTACATTCAGGTGATTGTCCGCTCTCTGAAGACGTTCGGAAGCGACCGGATGATCACGGGACTGGAGGACTGAGGGATGGGCGCGATACTGGGTATCAGCTTTCTGATTCTGGCGATTATCGGCGTTCCCATCGCCATGGTGCTGGGGGTTTCCTCCCTGGCGGCCATCGCTCTGGGGAGCTCCCTTCCCCTGATGGTCATCCCGCAGCGGATGTTCACCGCGGCGGACTCCTTCCCCATGCTGGCCATTCCGCTTTTCATGATGGCGGGCTCCCTGATGGACTCCGGAGGAATTTCCCGGCGTCTGATCAACCTGGCGAACGCGCTGGTGGGCTCCCTGACCGGCGGACTGGCGCTGGTGGGTATTCTCACCTGCATGTTTTTCGCCGCCATATCCGGTTCCGGGCCGGCCACCGTGGCGGCCATCGGCGGGATTATGATTCCCTACATGGTCAGGGGAGGCTACGACCGGGGCTTCTCCTCGGCGGTCATGGCTCTGTCGGGAGCCATTGGAATCATCATTCCCCCCAGCATTCCCATGGTCACCTACGCCATCATGTCCAGCGTCTCGGTAAAGACGCTTTTCACCTCCGGCTTCGGGCCGGGCATCGTGGTGGGACTGAGCCTCATGATCACCTCCTGGTGGATCGCGAAGCACGAGGGCTACGGCGGAGAGAAAAGCAAATTTTCCATAAGAGAGGTTCTGAAGGCCGTACGGGAGTCCATCTGGGCGCTTCTGATGCCGGTTATCATTCTGGGGGGCATCTACGGCAGCATTTTCACTCCCACGGAAGCGGCGGGAATCGCCGTGGTCTACGGGCTTTTCATCGGGCTCTTCGTTTATCGGGAGCTGGACGTCCGGGCCATTTACGGCATTCTGGTGGACGCGGCGGTTACCACGGCCATGATTATGCTGATCGTCTGCACGGCGCAGGTTTTCGGGTGGATCATGACCAGCGAAAGAATCCCCGACGCCGTGGCGAGGGCCGTTCTGGCCATGACCAACAGCCGGTTCATCATCCTGATGCTGATCAATATCATTCTGCTGTTCGCGGGCTGTATCATGGAGACCAACGCGGCCCTGATCATCCTGGCGCCCATCCTGCTGCCCATCACGACCCCTCTGGGGGTGGACCCGGTGCATTTGGGGATCATCATGATCGTGAACCTCGCCATCGGAATGAGCACCCCGCCTCTTGGGGTCAACCTCTTCGTCGCCTGCGGCATCAATCAGCGCATGGGGGAAAGGCTGACGCTGGAGCGAATCTCAAGAGCCGCTCTGCCTCTGATCGCGGCCAACGTGGTCGCCCTGCTGATCATCACCTATTTCGAGCCCGTCGCTCTGTGGATTCCCCGCCTGGCAGGACAGATTCGATAGCTCCTCCTTCGGAACGACCTTTCTCGAAACGCAGGAAGACCGGCGAAAAGCGTACTTGTTCGCTTCCGCCGGTCTTTTTTTATTGACGGCGGCTTTTTCTTTTCCTACAATAATGCCTGATAAACTATTTTATTTATAAGGAAAATATTTTATTAAATAAGAAAGGATGAAAAAGATGTCGGAAGGCGAAACGGCGAAAAATGGGAAAAAACGTGGATTTCTGACTCGTTCCGTGCACGTGGGAAACGGAATCGACAAAGAAACCGGAGCGATCCGCAGACCCATCACCATGGCCAACAGCTACGCGCTGCCCTATGACCCCTCGGATCTCAACTGGAGCAGCGCCTCGGGCAACCTCTATACCCGCAACGGAGGAGCGAATCAGCAATATTTGCAGGAAAAACTCGCATCTCTGGAGGAGGGAGAGGACTGCGTCGTGCTCGCCTCGGGGGTGGCGGCTCTGTCGGGGGTGTTTTTCACCTTCCTGCAGAGCGGGGACCACGCGGTCGTTTCGGACAGCACCTACATCGCGGCCTACCGTCTGCTGCACGAACTGCTGCCGGGAAAGTACGGAGTTCAGACGACTCTGGTGAACAGCACGAACCTCGAAGAAGTGAAAGCCGCCGTCCGCCCCAACACGAAGCTGATCCACATCGAAACCCCTTCGAATCCCACCCTGAAAATCACCGACATCCGAGCCGCGGCCAAAATCGCCCATGACGCCGGAGCCCTTCTGTCCGTCGACAATACCTTCGCCTCTCCCTGCAACCAGCGCCCTCTGGAGCTGGGGGCGGATCTGTGCGTGGAGAGCCTGACGAAGTACATCAACGGCCACGGCGACGCCATGGGCGGCGCGGTGATCGGAGCAAAATCCCTGATCGACAAAATACGGGCGGAGGCCATGGTCAACCAGGGAGGCGCAATCAGCCCCTTCAACGCCTGGCTCATTATGCGCGGGGCCGTTTCGCTCCCCATCCGTATGCGCCATCACAATCAAAGCGCCCTCGCCGTCGCAAAGTTTCTGGAGTCTCATCCAGCCGTCCGCTTCGTGGCCTATCCGGGCCTTGAAAGCCATTCCGGGCACGCCACAGCCCTCCGGCAGATGGAAAACGGCTTCGGCGGCGTCATGGCCTTCGGGCTTCGCGCCGACCACGATTCCCACAACCGTTTTGTCAGCCATCTGGAAATCGTCACTTCCGCCGTTTCTCTGGGTCACGACGAAAGCCTGATCGTGTTCCTCGGCGAAAACGACGAACGACAGTACCTCTATCCGGCAGAATTTCACGACGGCTTCTTCCGCCTGAGCATCGGGCTGGAGGACACGGAAGATCTCATCGAAGACCTCCGGCAGGCCCTGGAGAAAACAGGCCTTTAGATTAGAAAAGAGGCTTCTCCCCTGGAAAAGACGCGTCCATGGAACAACCCCCCGACGCACCCCGGTATCTCTGCAGTCGACATGACATAAAGCATGTAAATCGTGTAAAATAGAATCCGCATAGTTTGCAAAGACGAGGAGAAGAAATTCTCACCGTCTTTGTTTGGTTTATTTGCGTGTTATTGGTGATTTATTCGGGTTATCTGGTTGTGGAGTGTGTTTGACAGTGTGTTTCAGGTGGTTTTATCAGTGAAAGGAGTGTCTGTGGAGTGGCAAAGAAAAAAGGACGTCTTGAGTTTTTGGAAATGAAGAAAAAGGGTGAAAAGGTTACCTGGATCACGGCCTACGACTATCCGACGGCTTCCTTCGCCGAGGCGGCAGGTATGGACATGATCCTTGTGGGCGACTCGCTGGGAATGGTCGTGCTCGGTTATTCCGGCACCATCCCCGTCACGATGGACGACTGCATCCGCCATTGTCAGGCCGTTCGCCGGGGCGCCCCCAACACCTTCGTCATGGGAGACATGCCCTTCGGTTCCTATCAGATTTCTGACGAGCTGGCCGTGGCCAACGCCATCCGCTTTTTCAAGGAAGCGGACATGGACGCGGTAAAACTTGAGGGCGGCGTCCGGGTGGAGAGCCGCATCAAAGCCATCGCGGAAAGCGGCGTTCTGGTCTGCGGACACATCGGTCTTACGCCTCAAAGCTCCGGCCCCATGGGCGGATTCAAGGCCCAGGGAGTGACTCCGGAGTCGGCCCGTTACGTGATCGAAGACGCTCTGGCCGTAGAGCGGGCGGGGGCCTATACCCTGCTGTTGGAGGGGATTCCTCCCGAGCTGACGGAGTTCATCACGAAGCGGCTTTCCATTCCCGTGTACTCCATCGGCGCGGGGCTGCCCTGCGATGGCCAGCTCATCATCTGCGGAGACATGCTGGGCCAGTTCCAGGCCTTCACTCCCAAATTCGTCAAAAAATACGCCAACGTGGCGGAAGTCGTCACCAACGCCTTCAAGGCCTACGTGGACGACGTTCGCAATCAGAAGTTCCCCGGTGAAGAACATGTCTATCACATTCGCAAGGGCTGCGAAGAAGAATACGCCAAAGTTCTGAAAGAATACGAGAAAAAATAACGTTTTCGCCCGAAGTCGTCGATATTAAACTTTATTAACTGACGACTGGGGTCGTAAAAGGCTTTAAAAGCCGGAAATAAAATTTAAAATTCGCTGTATTGCGCAGTCTGCGCGGCATCTCTCGCGTTCCCTCCGGAAATGAGAGTAAATTCCCGGGGCGGCAATATTTTTTGAGGAGATGCGGTTACAAATCATGCAAATTCTTTCCAGAGCTCCTTTTCTGCCGGTACTGGCCGGACTTGTCGCGGCAATGGGCGTGTCCGGCCGTTTTTCCAACGTCGCCCTCTGGTGGGTTGTGCCCTCCATGGCTCTGGCAACGGCCATCGTACTGATTGTTCTGACCGGCACGGAGATTTCCAGAAATCACCCGCAGATAGCCGTACTCACCCTTCTCGCCACCCTGGTCTGCTCCATCCGGATCGCCTTTTCCCTGACCCGCCCTCCCGTCCTTCCCTCTTTCCTGAAGACGGAGGGAATCGTGGTGGAAAGCCGCCCCTGGGGACGTCTGTACTCCGTTTCGGTAGAAACCCGCCAGGGGGGATTCGTGCTGAGGCTGCCCTTCGCCGAACTGGCCGAGGGACAGCTCGTTCATATCGAAGGCGTTCCCCGGCCCTTCAAAAACACTCCTTCGAAAAACGGGTTTCGGGAAGATCTTTACTGGCGGGCCCGGGACATGACGGCATACCTGGGCTCGGCAGGATATAAGATTCTTCCGGAAGAGGGCCGGAATTGTTTCGCTCTGAACTCGAAAGCCCCCTTTTTCAACATTCATCGCTGGCGTTACGTTCTTTACCGATCTCTGACTCTGCATTTGCCCCGACTGACGGGTGCTTACCTCAACGCCGCCTGGACGGGCAAACGGGACAAATCCCTGAACGAGAGGCACCGGCTCACGGGAACCAGTCATCTTCTGGCGGTGTCCGGCTTCCACGTGGGGCTTCTGATGAAACTGGCGTCCTGGGTGTTTCGGCGGGGAAAAATCAGGACGCTCTGCCTGAGTTTTTTGATGTGGTTCTACGTTTTTTCCACCGGAGCCTCGGCCAGCGCCCTGCGCGCGGGAATGATGATTCAGATCGCTCTGTTGGGAGAAATCGCCGGACGCCCGGCCTCCACCATCAACTCCGTCTCTCTGGCGGCGGTTCTGCTCCTGCTGGAATCTCCATTTCGATTTTACGACGTGGGGTGGCGTCTGTCTGTCCTGGCCGCTTTCGCCATCGCCACCCTTCTGGAACGGGGAACGCTGGGCCGTCATCCGTGTCTTCGTTTTTTCGCCTTCAGCCCCCTGCTCTGGGCGTCAACTTATCCCCAAACCTCCTGGTCCTTCGGCTCCGTTCCTCTGGCCGGGCTGCTCATCAACGTTTTTGCCGCCGATTTCTTCGGGGTCGTCCTGACCGCCGCATCTCTGACCGTGGCCCTGCACCTGCTCAACCTGCCGGGGATGGGCTTTCCTCTGCAGGCCGTGGAAGGACTTTTCGCCCTCTGGGAGACCGCCGCCGAGGGCATCGTTCAGCTGCTTCCCTGGCAGATCCTCTGGAACCCGTTTCTCGTCCACTGCTGCACGGTGGCGTTCATCGCGATCTTCTGCCGCGCCCTCCTCGTCCCCTGGCGGAGAATCGCCCTTCTGGCCCCCATGGGAAGTGTGGCGGCGTTTCTTCTGTTCGCGATATGACCCACCCGCGGCTCTGCTATACTTAACCCCGAAAAGATTCACAGTGAACGAGGAGGATTCGAAATGCTGCTGGTTATGGATACGGGAAACACGACGACGGTTGTGGGTGTTTTTGATGGCGAGAAACTCATCAGTCACTGGCGCTTGTCGTCTACCCTGCACACGTCGGACGAATTTGGAGTTTATCTGCTGACCCTTCTTTCCACCATCGGAGTGAAGCCCGGACAGATCGACAGCGCCATACTGTCCAGCGTCGTTCCCCCTCTGGATATTCCCATCTGCGGGGCCATCAAAACCTATTTCGCCGTGGACTGCCTGAGGGTGAACGCCTTCATCGACACCGGCATGGAAATCCGCTACGCCGCCCCCCGGGACGTGGGAGCGGACCGAATCGTCAACGCCGTGGGGGGACGCCACAAATACGGCGCGCCCCTGATCATCGCCGATTACGGCACGGCCATCACCTTCGACGTGGTCTCCCCGGACGGGGCCTATCTGGGAGGGGTTATCGCCCCCGGACTCATCTCCGGAATCGAGGCTCTTTTCGGCCGAGCCTCAAAACTGCCCAGAGTGGGGCTGGAAGTTCCCCCCTCCGTCATTGGCTCCAATACGAACGAATCCATCCAGTCCGGCATCCTGTACGGCAACGCCGGCCTGACCGACCATCTGGTGGACCTGATTCGGAAAGAGCTCGGATACCCCGCGAAGGTGGTGGCCACGGGAGGTCACGCGGAGCTTATGGCGAAGATCGCGAAATCCATCGACTACGTCGATACCTGGCTGACGCTGGACGGTCTGCGTCTCATTCATGAACGAAACCGCGCGAACTGACGCCGGCGGGCTGTCCCTGGACAACGAACTCTGGCTCGCGCCTCTGGCCGGACTGACAATGCCGCCGGTCCGGCAGTTTTTTTCCCGTCTCGGCGCGGGACTGACCCATACCGAAATGGTCAGCTGCGCGGGACTGGTCCGCAACAACGCAAAAACCCTGAGCATGCTGCGGCTCCTGCCCGATGAAGGACCGGTGGTGCTGCAGCTGTTTTGCAGTGACGCCGACACGCTGGTCCGAGGCGGAGAGGCGGCCCTCGCCCACAGGCAGAACCCGGAAGATTCGCGGGACAGCCTCGCCTTCGCGGCGCTGGGAATCAATATGGCCTGCCCCATGCCCAAAGTCATGAAACACGGGGCCGGCGCCGCTCTGCTTCACGAGCCCCGGACGGCCTTCGAAATGACTCGCGGACTGAAAACTCTGGGGCTTCCGGTGTGGATAAAAATTCGTCGCATTGCCGCAGACCTGGGGGAAACCCTGCGCTTTGTAGAGGGGCTTATCGAAGCGGGAGCGGATAACGTCTGCATCCACGGACGCACGGCGGCCCAGCGTTACGAGGGACGCGGCGACCGAACCACGGTGAAGTCCGCCGCTTGTCGTTTTCCGGGAAAAATCAGCGCCAGCGGCGACGTTTACACCGTTGAGGACGTTCTGGAGTACAAAAATATGGGCTGCGTCGGCGTGATGCTGGCCCGGGGGGCTCTGTTGGACCCCTGCCTTTTCCCGCGGGCCCTTCGAGCTTTGGGCCGGGATATTCCGGATGAACAGGTCTTTCCCGGAGCGGAACGGCAAATCGAACGCCTGAAAACCCTGGGAGAAAGCGCAAAAGCCGTCTGCGGTCCCCGGCTGGCGGTCGTTCTGCTCAAGCGCCTGGCCGGTGGAACGCTCAGAGGAATCCCCGGCGCTTCGGAACTCCGGCGTCGTCTGGGAGCCGCCAGAGAGGTAGAAGAGCTTTTGGAAATTCTGCAAAGGAGCATCGTCGCGGAAACGCTAACTCTGTGATATTCATGATTGACAGTCCCGATACGTCTAATTATATTGCAGATATTATGAAAACACACTATTTGAGAGAATTGCCTGCTCAATGGCACAATACGGCGGAAATTCTGCATGCTTTGGGAGATGCAACCCGACAGCGCATATTGTTGTTATTTGAACCCGGGGAAGAACTGACGATCAAGACTATCGCCGATCTTTTCCCCTGCAGCCGCACCTCCGTCACTCATCACCTTGCGGTGCTGGAAAAGGCCGGACTGCTGGGGCGTCGCAGAGCAGGGAGGGATGTTTATCTGCGGCTGGAAAAATCGGTGCTGATCGACACGCTGTCTTCCGTCCTGCAGTACGCCCAAACGGAAACATAACCGACAGGGGCATGAAAAACCGTTACGCTTGTTTTACCCCAAATGGTACATTATAATTAGGCCCTGAGTCCTATAACGTAATTTATCTGCAGGAAGTGCAGCCGTTTCTGCCGAGCATGACAGGAGGACAGTGAAGGTGTTAAAAGTCATCATAGTGGACGATCATAAGCTCTTCAGAGACGGACTTCGCAAAATCCTGGAATTGGAGCCGGATCTTCACGTCGTCGCCGAAGCGGAGGACGGAATAGAAGCTCTGATGATGATCCAGGAACATCTTCCGGACATTGTCCTTTTTGATATCAACATGCCCCGCAGCGACGGCATTCAGCTCGTGCGGGACCTCAACAACCTGAAAATCCGGACGGCGCTCATCGCCATCAGCGCCTACGACGACGAGGAATGTCTGGCGACGCTTTCCACGGAAGGCGTTTTGGGATTCGTTCTGAAATCCTCGGGACGGGCGGAACTGGTTGCCGCCATTCGCTGCGTGAGCCGCGGACAGTCCTACGTGGACCCGCGCGTGGCGGGCAAACTGATGACAAGTTTCGCCAGGCGCAAAAATAACAACGACCTGCTGGACGGACTGACGCCCCGGGAAAAAGAAATTCTCTACTGGCTGGCTCAGGGGCTCAGCAACAACGAGGTGGCCAAACGGATGGTTTTATCCGAAAAAACCGTCAAAAATCACGTGAGCCACATGCTGAAGAAGCTGGACGTTCGAGATCGCACCCAGGCGGCGGTCATGGCCTGGAAGGTGGGGTTCGCTCAGCTCAGCCCCGACACGCTGGAGCAGGTTCTCGGTACCGACACCGCCGCAGGAGAGGGAGAAGACGAGGTCAAAGAAGAGCCAGGAGAAAAAACAGAAAACGGAAACAAAGAAGAAACCTCTGCAGAAACCACATCTCCCTGACCCATTTTTTGGAACTTTTACGCTAATATCTCTCCTGACGGGCGGCCTTTGGCTGCCCGTTTTACAGTTGACCGGCATACATAGATAATACTGGAATACGTATTTTCGGATGGTTTGTTAAAGAGGGATATGGTATATACATAAATAATTAAATTTCTTTAACGTCGATACACTGAACAGAAAGAGATGATGGACATGCTTTGGGATAAAACACTGGAAGTCGGAGTTCCTTTTATCGACACTCAACACAAAGAGCTTTTCAAACAAATCGACATTCTTTCCGATAACAACAACAAATCCCGCTTTCCTCAAACTTTAAAATTTTTGGGGGAATACGTGAAGAAACACTTTCACGACGAGCAGGAGCTGCATATCCAGTCGGCTTACCCGAAGGCGGCCGCCCATAAAAAGATGCACGCGGACTTCGTCGCCGTCTTCACCAAAATGAAAACGGAATACGACGCCGACAACGAAAACCTGGTGGTGCTTCACAAAATCAACAA
>JAISUO010000113.1 GCA_031272035.1 Synergistaceae bacterium | reverse complement strand
CTTACAGGCGGAAGTTTGGCTTTCTGAAAAAGGGTGATTTTTATATTTTTGCCGATCTTCCCGTTCCGGAGCGAGGCCGGAGGTCTGTATAATGAGTGGCAGTGCAACTGGGACGGGGAGGAATAAGAAATAAGACGTTTGTTGCTTCATATTTGCTGCGCGCCGGATGCCACAGTGCCCTTCCGGGATCTGAAAACCGAGAACTGGGATGAGATTACCGGTTTTTTCTATGGCTCGAATATTCATCCATGGAAGGAATATCTTTTGCGCGCGGACACGTTGAAATTTTTGTCGGAACATGAGAATATTCCCGTTCATATCGCATCCTGGGAGCCTGCGACATGGCTGGCTCGGACGTCGCATCTGGCGAAGGAGCCGGAGAGGGGAAAACGCTGCGCTCTGTGTTTCGCTCTGCAGCTTCGGGCCGCCGCGGGGGAAGGTCGGAGTCTGGGCGCCACGCACCTTGGAACGACGTTGACGATCAGCCCTCATAAGGACGTGGCGCTGATTTCCCGTCTGGGTGAGAAAATTGCCGCTTCCTGCGGGCTGCTCTGGCAGGGGCGCATATGGCGGAAGAACGATGGATTTTTGCGTTCTCTGACGATCAGCAGAGAATTGGGGCTTTACCGCCAGCATTATTGCGGGTGTATTTATTCGATGCCGAAAGGTGAGTGAGTGGGATGACAGACCGTGACGAACCCGCTTCGGAGCGGAAATCGACGCCGGGGCCGGGGAAGTTGCCGCCGGAAGTTCTGAAAAATCACGTTCTGCGTTATTTTGGGGCGCGGCGGGAGGAAGTTCTGGTGGGCCCGGGTCTTGGAGAAGACGCAGCCGTGATTCGCTGGAATGACGCTTCATACCTGGTCGCTTCCTCCGATCCCGTCGTGGGGGCCACGGATGGGGCGGGACGCCTTCTGGTTCACATCAACGCCAACGACATCGCCTGCAAGGGCGGAGATCCCGCCTGGTTCATCGTCACTTTGATCGTTCCGACCGAAAATGGTCTGGCGTACATTCACAGCACCATGGAGGAAATTCATGGAGTCTGCGAAGAGCTGGGCATCGCTGTGGTGGGCGGACACACGGAGCTGACGGACCGCTATGAACGACCGGTGATGACAGGGACCATGATGGGCCCTTCCCGGTACGATCTGCGGGCCAGCCGGATACAGAATGGCGACGTCGTTCTCGTCACGAAACACGTGGGTCTGGAGGGAATGTCGATTCTGGCCCATGACCGGCCGGATCTGCTCTCTTTTTTGAATGAAAAGGAGCTGGAGGAGGTTCGTTCCTGGCAGAAGGATCTCTCGATTTTGAAAGAAGCGCGTCTTCTTCGGGACCTGGTCCGTTACATGCACGACCCCACGGAGGGCGGCCTGGCGGGAGGGCTTCTGGAGGTTCAGGGCGCCTGCGGCCTGGCGCTGGATTTAAATGTGGAGGATATTCCCGTTTCCCCTTTGACGCTTTGCGCGGCCGAAAAAATCGGTTTCGACCCGCTGCACCTGATTTCTTCGGGCGTTTTACTGGCCGTGCTGCCGCCGGACAACGCAAGGGAAGCTCTGTCGAGGCTGTCCGGAGAGGGAATCGAGGCGAGCCTCATTGGTCGCTTCGAGGCGGCGGGCCGGAGGCGGGAGTTGAAGAGGCTGTCTGACGCTCATGAGGAACTGTGGAGTATTCTGGCAAAACCTTTGTTATAATAAACGATTGTGAAAATGCTGAAGAGCTTCTTTTGCTTTTGATTTTCGGGTGTGGTTTTGTCATTTGTGCGATATTTGTTTTGGACGGAGGAATTTTTGATGAGCGGCGTCAGTGCGGGAATGACGGGAGAAACGGAAAGGCCCGTTTTTTTCAATGAATACTGGAAGCGTTCCGGTCTGTGCGGCGAGGTCGGCGAAGATCTGATCGGGAGGGACGTGCGCGTCAACGGTTGGGTTCGACGCAGACGGGACCTGGGCGGGATTGTTTTTATAGAGCTGTGGGACTACACGGGTCCCGTTCAGGTGGTTTTCAACCCGGAAAGCGGGGACGTGCACCGCCGCGCGGGAGACCTGAGAAGCGAGTATTGCATCGCGGTGCGGGGAAAGGTGACAAAACGTCCGGAGGGAACGGACAACCCCGCTCTGAAAACGGGTCGCGTCGAAATTGTCGCGGAGGATTTTCTGCTGCTGGCCCCGTCGCTGCCTCTTCCCTTCGAGGTGGGCGAGGGAACGGACAGGGTGGACGAAAATCTGCGTCTGACCTATCGCTACCTGGACATGCGCCGGGAACGCATGCAGCATAACCTGCGCACCCGCAGCCGTCTCTATACTTTTACGCGAAACTATTTCACCGACAGCGGGTTCATCGAAATCGAAACGCCGATGCTGACAAAAGCGACTCCCGAAGGCGCACGGGATTACCTGGTTCCCAGTCGGGTCAGCCTTGGGACGTTTTACGCTTTGCCCCAGTCTCCTCAGTTGTTCAAACAAATTTTGATGGTCAGCGGTTTTGACCGTTATTTTCAGATCGTCAAATGCTTCCGCGACGAGGACCTGCGCGCCGACCGCCAGCCGGAGTTCACCCAAATCGACGTGGAAATGAGCTATATCACGGAAGATGACGTCATGACGTTGATTGAAGTCTACATGAAGGGCCTTTTCAAAAACATTCTGAATCTGGATATTCCCACGCCCTTCCTCCGCATGAAATACTGGGAGGCCATGGATCTTTACGGCAGCGACAAACCGGACCTCCGCATTCCTGTAAAACTGCTGGACCTGAAGCCCGTCTACGAAAACGGAGCCTTCGAGGCGTTTCGCGACATTTTGGCGAAGGAGGGCGTTGTCCGAGGGCTTCCTCTTCCGAACGGGGCCTCTCTCTCCCGCAGAGAGCTGACGGAAATCGAGGAAAAGGCGAAGAAACTCGGCGCTTCCGGATTGGCGGCCTTCCAGTTCAGGGACGGAGAGATAAAAGGGCCTCTGGTAAAATTCATGAGCCAGGAGGATCTTGCCCGTCTCAGGGAGGTCTCCGGCCTGAAGGATGGAGACGCGCTCTTTGTGCTGGCCGACGCTTCCCGGCTGAAAGCCTGTACGATTCTGGGAAATCTGCGTCTCGAACTGGCAAAATCCCGGGGTCTGGTGGAGGAAAAGTCCTGGAAATTCCTGTGGGTGACGCATTTCCCGCTTTTTGAGTGGGACGAGGAAGAAAAACGCTGGGCGGCGGTCCACCATCCCTTCACCTCTCCGGTTCTGGAGCAGCTTCCCCTGATGGAGACCGAACCGGGCAAAGTTCTGGCGCGCGCTTACGACTGCGTTTTGAATGGCAACGAAGTGGGAGGGGGATCCATTCGAATTCACGACCCGAATGTGCAGGCCCGGGCGTTTTCCTGCCTCGGCATTTCGCCGGAAGAGGCGCGGCGGCGGTTTGGATTTTTCCTGGACGCCCTTTCCTACGGCACGCCTCCCCATGGCGGCATCGCGCTGGGCGTGGACAGGCTGGCCATGCTGCTCTGCGCCGGACAGTCCATCCGCGACGTCATGGCTTTTCCAAAGACCCAGAAAGCTCAGTGCCTGCTGTCTCAGGCTCCTGACACCGTAGAGGAAGCCCGTCTCCAGGAGCTGAAGATTCAGTGTCTTCCTCCGGACGAGGAAATCTGATGAGGAAATCTGATACGGAAAAATCGCTGTCGAAGGAGAATCTGCTGCCGTGCTTTTTTCAGGAATTCCGCGTATACGCCTGATCGACGGACCTACGCCTCTCGAACGCCTGACGCGTTTTGGCAAAGCCTGCGGACATGAGCATCTTTACATCAAACGCGACGATGTCATGTCCCTTGGGCTTGGAGGTAACAAGGTCCGGAATATCGAATTCTGGCTGGGTGAAGCTCTCGCGCAAAAAGCGGACGTCGTCGTGACTGCCGGCGGGCCCTTCTCCAGTCGGAGCCGGCTGGTGGCGTCCGCCTGCGCCAAAATTGGAATTGAATGCCACGTATTGTATGGAACCGATGAACTTCCCGATTTGAACGCCAATTATTTACTCGTCTCTCTCACCGGCGCGAAGTGCCTGTGTCTCGGCAAAGTGACGGAAGAGGAGCGTTCGGCGCTGACGCGGAGCTATGCCGAAGAACTGAAGAAAAAAGGGAGAAGGCCGTATATCGCCGGTTTGACGATTCCCGGCGCCCTGGGATACGTGGAAGCCGCTCTGGAGCTTCATGCCCAGGCCTGGCAAATGGACCTCGACATCAGGCATATCGTCGTCGCCGGTTCGATGGGACCGACGGAAGGGGGGCTTTTGTGGGGCTCGGCCCTTTTGGGAGGGGCCTTTATCCTTCACTGCCCCAGCGTGGAGTTCAAGGCCGACAAACTGCGGAGCTGCGTTCTGGACGTTTGTAAGGGAATATCGGACAGACTCGAAATGGAACCTTCCGTTCCCCCGGAGAGGCTGCTCCAGGTTTACGGAGATTTTTTGGGCGACGGTTACGACGTCCCGACGGAGGAGTCTGTCGAGGCGATTCGGATGCTGGCGTCTCTCGAGGGAATTTTTATCGAAAATACGTATAACGGGAAGGTTTTTGCCGCGCTTGCGACTTTGTTGCGGAGCAGGATTCTGCCGCCTGACGAAGGCGTATGCGTCGTCCATACCGGCGGTATTCCCGCTCTTTTTGGACAGGGAGAACGTTTTGCGGCGCCGGTTCGACATTCCTGACCCCTGATATTGACTGCCGGAGAGGGATGAAAGCATGGACAATGAACGTCCGGAGAACGAAATGGAAGCGGAATCTCGAAACGAGGAAAACCCGAAGACCCACGACGCGATGAACTTCATGAAAACGCTGCCCTTTAAGGATATGGGCGAGGTGAAGCTGGACACGAACCGCTCGAAGCGTACGGGGTTCTCGGAGATCATCTATTGCCCAGGAAAGAGCGATGAACAGCTGGTGACCATCGCCCGCGCCCTGAAGGACACGAAGGAGAACGTCCTTTTTTCGCGGATCTCGGTGGCTCAGCACAGCGTCATCGCCTCCGTGCTGCCGGACGCAGTGTTTTACGCCAAAGCGCGTCTGACGGGAATCCGGCGGCAGGAGAGTCCCCATTATAAGGGCGTCACGGTGATCACCGCGGGCAGCAGCGACGTGCCCGTAGCCGAAGAGGCCTCTGTGACCGCGGAATACATGGGTTGCGACGTTCTGCGCCTCTACGATGTGGGCGTCGCCGGTCTGCACCGGCTGCTCTCTCACGTGGAGGAACTTCAGACTTCCAGGGTCATTGTCGCCGTCGCCGGAATGGAAGGCGCTCTGCCCACCGTGGTGGGAGGTCTGGTGAGCTGCCCTGTGCTCGCCGTCCCCACCAGCGTCGGATACGGGGTCAACCTGGGAGGAATCGCGCCGCTCCTGACCATGCTGAACTCCTGCGCCATGGGCGTGTCGGTGGTCAACATCGACAACGGCATTGGAGCCGGTTACTGCGCCGCCAGCGTTGTCCGGCAAATTTATACCGCGCGCGGAATATGATCACTCGTCCTCTTCTGGAGCACATTTTTTCCGCCGCCAGTATCGAGCGATGGAACGATCATCCGCACCCTTCGGTATTTACCGAACTGGGTAAACAGGCCCACAAGATGGTTATCGCCTGGGTTCTGGCCCGGCATGAGGAGGATTCGGGCCGCCTCCTGAACTGGATTGAACTGATTGAGGGAGGAATTTTCGAGTTTTTACACCGGGTCGTCGTTACGGACATCCGGCCTCCGGTGTTTCACAGGCTGATGGAGAATCGGGAGACGCGGCAGCAGCTCAACGACTGGGTCTGTGAGAAGCTGGAACGGGACCTCTGTTCTCTTTCGGAATCTCTGGTTCGGCGGTTTCGTGATTATCACAGGGGCAGCGATGAAATTTCCCCGGAGCGGCGGGTTCTGCGCGCGGCGCATTATCTGGCCACAAAATGGGAATTCGACTTCATCTTTCCCTGGAGCGCCGGCATGTATGGAGTGGATCGAACACGGCGGGAAATCGAAAGCCAAATCGACGCCATCGACATTCCCGCGGCCCGGGAAATGCTTCTGAATTCCGCAGCTTCCTCTCTGTGGGGTTTTATTTCGCTGGTGGGACAGCTGACTTTTCAGAAACGATGGGCTCAGACGCCCCGGATCCCTCAGACCTCGGTTCTGGGGCATCTGTTTTTCGTAGCGATCACCGCCTGGATGGTTTCCCTGGAAATTGGAGCCTGTCCCCGTCGTGTCCGCAATAACTTTTTCGGCGGGCTTTTCCACGATCTGCCGGAAGTGCTGACCCGGGACATCGTTTCTCCCGTCAAAGCCTCCGTGGAGGGTTTGGACGGACTGATTCGCCGTTACGAACAGCGGGAGATGGAGGATCGCATCTACCCTCTGCTTCCGGAATCCTGGCACGAAGAACTCCGCTATTACACGGAAGAGGAGTTTACGAACAAAACGCGTCACTCCGATCTCGTGGATCCTCTGCAGCGTCACAGGGGAGACATCCCGGACGAACTCAACCGGGACGAATACAGCCCGCTGGACGGGCACGTCATCGAGGTCTGCGACAAACTGGCCGCCTGCATCGAGGCCTCCGTCTCCATACGCACCGGCGTACATCCCCAATCCCTGGAAGACGGCAAACGCCGCCTCTGCGAGCGATTCTCCCGAACCGTCATTCGCGGCTATCCTGTCGGCCGTCTCTTCGATTTTTTTCAATAAAAATCAATTCAATAAAAATCAATTTGCCGACGGATATTCTGTGTAAATATTTTTGAGTGATTTTATCATTGACTAAGGCTGACCTTGTGAATACAATCGAACAAACGGATAAAAGAACGGATAAAAGAGAGATTTAACTTCAATTTTGTCTCATTTCATATTGGGGGTTCAATTTTGAGAGTATCCAACCTGACGAGAGTTATAGAAAAGTACATCAACGATCTTTTTGGAGTGGAGGGCAACGGATCCATCGTTTCTCTCAGGCGCAAGGATGTCGCCGCGTCCTTCGGCTGCGTCCCCAGTCAGATCAACTACGTCCTGCGCAGCCGTTTCACGCCGGAAAGAGGTTACCTCATCGAGAGTCAGCGGGGAGGGCACGGTTATATCCGTATCGTCCGCCTTTCCTACGACAAGCCGGAGGACCGCCTGAAATATTTCGAGGATATTGTCGGAGAATCCCTTTCCCTTAAAGATCGTAAAAGACTTCTGGTGATGCTTCAGGAGAAAGGCTTGATAAATACGCGGGAACGGCTGATAATTGAGGTGGCGTTGAGATACGCCGACGAGCTTGGCCGATCGGAATTCGACGTGTCGCAGCACAAGCGCAATATTCTCCAGGCGGACCTGCTTAAGCGTATGCTCCGCAGTCTGGTTTTGGCATAACGGGCTTTGGTGTAAAGAGATGTTTCATTCAGTGCAGAGATTTGCAGGGATTGATTGTACTTAAAACTTCTGTCAGGCAGAGAGGAATTTTTATCATGTGGCAATTTTTCACCGAACGCGGTAAGAAAGTGATTCAACTGGCCCACCGCGAAGCTCTCAAGATGGGACACAACGTCATTGAGCCGGAACATATCCTTTTGGGCCTCATTTACGAAGGCGGAGGAGTCGCGTGGCAGGCTCTGGCCTCCATGGGACTGAATCTCGACGAGGTCCGCGCTCAGATCGAGGAGGCCATGGGGCATTCCCAGCCCACCCTGAAGGCCATTGACCTGCCCCTCAGTCCGCGCGTGAAAAAGGCGCTGGAACTTGCCATGCGCGAGGCCCGCAACATGGGAATCAACTACGTGGGGACGGAACACATTCTCCTTGGAATTCTGGCGGACACCAGCAGTATGGTGACGCAGTATTTCCTGGCCATGGGGGTCGACGCGGCCAGCGTGCAGAAGCAGATTCTGACGATCATGTCGGAAGGGTCCACCGCCGCGCCGGTGGGAGGCGGAAACGTCGAAACCCTCACGGATCGCATAAAGAAAAAAGGACGCACTCGAACGCCCACGCTGGACCAGCTGGGTATCGACCTGACTCAGAAGGGGCGAGACGGAGAGCTGGACCCCGTCATTGGACGCGCCAAAGAAATACGGCGGGTGATGCAGATTCTTTGTCGCAGAACCAAGTGCAACCCCGTCCTGATCGGGGACCCCGGCGTTGGGAAAACCGCCGTGGTGGAGGGCCTGGCCCAGCAGATCGCGGATGGAAACGTTCCCGAGCCGCTGCGGGATAAGCGCGTCGTGCAGCTCAACACGGGAAACCTTGTGGCGGGAACCAAGTACCGGGGAGAGTTTGAGGAACGTCTGCGCCGCATCGTCAAGGAACTCAGCGATTCCAAAGAGATCATTCTTTTTGTAGACGAAGTTCATACGATCGTCGGAGCCGGCAGTGCCGAAGGCGCGGTAGATGCCGCCAATATTCTGAAGCCCAGCCTGTCAAGGGGGGCTTTTCAGCTCATTGGAGCCACGACTCAGGAGGAATATCGCCGGTACGTCGAGCGGGACGCGGCGCTGGAAAGGCGTTTTCAGCCCGTCAAGGTGGAAGAACCCGGAATTTCCGATTCCATTCTCATTCTGGAGGGATTGCGGGACCGCTACGAAGCCCACCATCAGGCCGAAATCGAAGATGGCGCACTGGCGGCGGCGGCTCAGCTTTCGGCGCGTTACATCAAGGACCGCTTTTTACCCGATAAAGGTATCGACCTCATTGACGAAGCCGGAGCTCGGGCGCGGCTTCGCATGTTGGATCCCCCCGACTCCATCCGGGAGCTGGAGCGTCGTCTCGAAAGCACCCGAAAAGAGAAAGAAACGGCGGTTACCGCCCAGAATTTCGAGCGGGCGGCAAGTCTGAGGGACGAGGAACATGCGCTTGCTGACGAACTGGAACAGGCCCGTACGGCCTGGAGGGACAGTCGCAACACCCGACGGGTGATTGTCACGGCGGAGGACATCGCCGCGGTGGTTTCGGAACTTACGGGTGTTCCCGTGATCCAGCTCACTGAAGAGGAATCCGCCCGCCTTCTGAAAATGGAAGAGGAACTTTCCGCCCGGCTGGTGGGGCAGGACGAGGCCATCAGCGCCGTTTCCCGGGCAGTGCGCAGGGGGCGCAGCGGTCTTCGTGACCCCAAACGTCCGATAGGCAGTTTCCTGTTCATGGGGCCTACCGGTGTGGGCAAAACAGAGCTTGCACGTTCTCTGGCGCGTTTCCTTTTTGGCAGTGAGGACGCCATGATCCGTCTTGATATGAGCGAATTCATGGAGAAGCACGAAGTTTCGAAACTGCTGGGAGCTCCTCCCGGCTACGTGGGCCACGAAGGGGGAGGCAAACTGACGGAATTGGTTCGCAGAAGGCCTTATTCCGTGATTCTTTTCGATGAAATCGAGAAGGCCCATCCCGAAGTCTACAACGTGCTGCTGCAAATTTTGGAGGACGGACATCTCACCGACGGGCAGGGGCGCACGGTGGATTTCCGCAACACGGTCGTGATTATGACCAGCAACGTCGGAGCAAAGGAAGCCGTCAGGGGGAATCCTCTGGGGTTTGGATCCGTGGATTCTTCGGAGGGGCTGGACTGGGAGCATTTGAAGAAGGTCATCACGGATGAAGCTCAGCGCACCTTCAGACCTGAATTTTTGAACCGCATCGACGAGATGGTCGTTTTCAAGCCGCTGTCCCGTGACAACCTGATGCGTATCATTGAGATCATGCTGTCGGACGTTCAGCAGCGTCTTGAGGAGAAAGGCATCGATATGGGCGTGGAGCGTGAGGCCCGAACCATGATTCTGGAGAAGGGATTTCAGCCGAAATTCGGCGCTCGCCCCCTGAGACGCGCAATCCAGTCCATGATCGAGGATAAACTGGCCGATTCCGTTCTTTCCGGGAAAATCGGCAGGGGAACGACCGTGACGGTAAGGGTTGCGGACAACGAAATCATCTTCGATACGGCAGAAACTTCCGTCGCGCCGGAATAGACGGACAAAAATTTATACAGAAAAGAGCCAACGGCTCCAGGCAGAAAAGGACCCGTGGCTCTGGAAAAATTTCAAGCGGAGCCTCTCCTTCTCAAAAGGTGAAGAGGCTCTTTTTTCATAATTAAGAGTGGTATTGGTATCGATCGGGCTCTACGCCACAATCGGCTCCCGCACCCGACGCCGGTATCAGAGTCCCATGACGCTTTTTCGCCGCTCTCTGCGAACTTCTGCTCTTTTTGCTCCCTTCTCCCACTCGCTGCGTTCTTCGTCTGTTTGCAGGTCGAGCCTCGGTACGCGCAGAGGATGCCCGCTTTCGTCCAAACCCACGAAGGTGAGGTAGGCCCTGTTCACCATTTCATGAACAATCCCCGGTTTCTCCACAAACGTATCCACCCGGATTTCCATCGACGTCCCCCCGACGTAAGTGACGCACCCTTCGAGGACGATAACGTCTTTTACGTAAATCGGTTTCTCGAAGCTCAGATAATCCACGGAAGCGGTCGTGCAATGTCCTCCGCAATGCCTGAGCGCGACGACACTGGCGACAAGATCGATCCAGGCCATGAGCTGCCCTCCGAAGAGCCTGTTAACGCTGTTGCTGTGTTGCGGCATAACAATTTGAATTTGTTGAACCTTGGAGTAAGCTACAGTTCTGTGTATTTCTTCCATTGCAATAATTTCCTCCATTTAATTCGCATAATGGGCTACATTATATCATGAGGGCTTTTTGCGGGACAGGGTATGGAAGGATATGAAGATGACGACAATGACGAAGATGGCGTGAATTTGCGGGTTCTGTCAACATTAAAAATATAATGGGTTCAATCCCGTACCTGTGAGCCGTTCAGAGCCTGCAGGAAAGGAAAGAACCCATAGAGAGATGATTTTTATTTGTTAAAATGTGCGATAAAGATACTTTTCAGCGGCTGCCGAAACGCGCGAAAGCCTCCGCGGGATTTAGCGCTCTACCAGGCGGGCAGATAAGAACCTTCGAAGTATTCTTTAAAAATTTCTTTGACCTCGTCTGTCTGGTACGCAGCCACGACCTTTTTGAAAACTTCTTTATTGGCGTCCTGTGTCCTCGCGGCAATGACGTTGATGTAGCTCTTGTCTTTATAGAACTTCAGGTCGTCATAGAAAATAGAGTCTTTTTGAGGGCTCAGACCAAAGTCTATGGCATAGTTGCCGTTGATGACTCCGGCTGCCACATCCGGCAATATCGAGGCGACCTGAGCGGCATCCACCGTCACAAACTGGAGCTTCAGCGGATTTTCGACGATGTCCGTGATGTCCGGAGTCAAACCGGCGTCGGGTTTCAGTTTAATCAGGCCCGCGCCCTGCAGAACGGTCAGAGAGCGCCCTTGATTGATGACTTCGTTGGGAAAAGCGATTTTATCGCCTTCTTTCAGATCCTTAATACTTTTAATTTTTTTCGAATACAGGCACATGGCCGAGAGGAACGTATCGGCGATGGGTGTGATCTTATAGCCTTTATTTTTGATTTCATTGTTCAAAAACGTATAATGCTGAAAGGCGTTCAGGTCCAGCTCTCCCGCGTCCAGCGCCGCGTTGGGCGTCATGTAGTCGGCGAAGTTGATGAGCTCGATATCGATGCCTTCCGCGGCCAGTTTTTTGATGACCGGGGCCCATATCACCTCGTAGCTCTCTCCCACGATCCCGACCCTGAGGTGCACTCTTTCCGCCGCCCCGGCGACGCTGCCCGCAAACAACAATACCGCGAAAAACACAACCATTATTTTCAGAAACTTCATAATCGATTTCCCTCCGTTAAAATGTGTGATGAATCTGTTTCCAGATAAAAATGGAAGCTCCATTCAGAAGCTTCCAGGCCGCTCGTCTCATTGAAGGCCGCTGCCGTTTCAGAAGTCAGGCTTCTTTTCCGGGTACGCGGCGCCACATGATACAGGCCTCCTGGAACCTCCCTCGCATTTCCATGTTTCTCTCACGACACATGCACGAAAAACAAATTCCCGACCGCACTCTGAACACCTCCTTTTCAAAACCGGCAATTCAATATAAACATTGTATAGCTGTTTAATAAGAATTATACAGGAATATAGCATTATATTTTTGAATGTCAAGAAGGATAAAACTGAAGGACAAAACTGAAGGACAATCCGGAGCGCGTTTTTCGTCTGAAATCTTCTGACAGGGAAAACGACAGGCGCGCCGCAACCTTTCAATCGGGAACGTCCAGCACCATAAGCCGCGCCACGGACACTTCGTTTTCCGTTCAAAATCAATACTCTGATATAATTCCTATCTCCCGAAAAATAACCTCCATATTGTCAGATTGACTTGCCTAAACACTTGACTTTCGTTTCATAATGGCGTATATTTATGGAAGTTACATAACTACCGTAAAGGAGACGCTTATGAAAAAACAAGGCAGAGAAGTCAAAGTAAAAAATATAGGCGGCAGGAACTATGCTTACGATATGATTTCTTACTGGGACAAGGATCTGAAAAAATATCGCAAAAAAAGCATTTACCTGGGCGTCATCACAAATCTCGAAACCAAAGAATACCGTCCAAAAACACAGAAGCCTGGCACGCTTAAACCGATACAAAAAGAAATAATCCAAAAATTCGGCGACAGTTACGCAATAACGCAAGTCGCGGAAAATTGTCCGTTCAGCGCTGTTTTGAAAAATATTCCGGTGAATTACGGAACATTGATGAGCCTGGTATGTTTCAAGCTGATTATGTCGTCCGCAATGCAATACGCGGAGGTTTGGAGCGCCGGAAATTTCATTTCCACCCTATTCCCGGACGCGGAATTGTCATCTCAGCGGATCAGCGATTTCCTCGAAGAATTAGGCAAAGAATCGCATTGGAGAAACTTCTTCAGCTCGTATATAAAATGTGTTGCGGGCGATAAAGTTGGAATCATTGCCGACAGCACGGGAATGCCGAATGAAATCGATATCCCCGTGACTGCCTGGGGCAATCACGGCGGCGATACGCAACTTGAAACGCGCCTTCTTATGGTCATAGACAAAGATACCGGCAGGCCGCTTTATTTTCGTTATATGGCCGGAAATATTGTCGATGTCTCCACCCTCAAAAACACGATAGCGGAGCTATCCGAAATGGGCGTCAAGACTTCGTATGCCTTAATTGACGCTGGTTATTACAGCGAAGCCAATATTCGCGCGTTATACTCGGAAAAAATCTCGTTTTTGACGCGTTTACCGGCGAATAGGAAGCTGTACAACAATTTGATTGCGACGCATACAGATATTGAAAGCGTGAAAAACGCCGTCATTTATGGCGGGCGGGCGCTCTATGTTAAGAAGGTCGAAGTCGATTTGTACGAGAACAAGGGCTTTGCCTATGTTATTTGCGACATTCGCCGTAAAGGCGATGAGACCACAAAATATCTCATTTCCGCGAAAGAAGATGGTTTGAGCGATGAAGAAATGGGAACAGCATTGAACGAAAAAGGGAAATTTATACTCATTTCTTCTGAAGACGTGCCGATTTCTGAGATAATTCCGATGTATTACACCCGACAAACGGCGGAAAAACTCTTTGGCGTGTCAAAATCGTTCATTGATTTATTGCCTTTGCGAACACACAAAATAGAAACGCTTCGCGGATATTTGATGTTGACGTTTATCACGCTTCTCATCTATCTCGAAATGAAATCTCGTTTAAAAGGCAAATTTACCGTCGAACGCGCAATAGTTGATATGGGCAATTTGATGAGTAAGTCGTATGGAAATCACACGATCATTTGCGAACCAAATAAGAATATGAAGGCGATCGCCGAACTGTTAGGATTTATGGTACCTATGACTCTGGGAGTTTAGGGTAAAGAAATTCCGTCTTCAGCGTACGGAACCAACGCTCTATGCGCACGTTGTCCACCCAGCGAGCCTTGCCGTCCATGCTCTGTTCGATGCCGCGCCTGGCCAGCAAGCCTAC
>JAISUO010000112.1 GCA_031272035.1 Synergistaceae bacterium | reverse complement strand
CCGCCCCCCCCCCCCCACCGCCCCCCCCCCCCCCCCCACGCCCCCACCCCCCCGCGGGCCGCCCAAACGTGGATGCCTTCTCGACACAGAGCAGATATCTGCGGCTCCTGCTGGCCAGTAATTCCAACGCCGTCATGCTCCTGGACAAAGACGGCTATATCGAGTTCCTCAACGACCGGATGGTCCGGACGATAGCCGCCCCCGCGCGAAACGGCGTTGAGGGGCTGCACTTCACGGAGCTGTACGGCCTGTTCGAGAGCGAGACCTTCGTGGAAAACGCGCGGCGCGCCTTCAAACTGCTCCAGAAAAAAATGCAGTTTCTGGAGGAGGAGCTGGAGATCGACTTCTCCGGCACGGGCCACCCGCGCCCCTACGTGGTCCACTCCATCCCCCTCGTCAACGAGGATGGCGTATTCGAGGGCGCGGAGGTCATCTTCTTCGAGCCAGCCAGCCTCGTGACCACCCTGACGGAGCGGCAGACCCACGTGCTTCTGGACTTCGTACCCCTGCCCTGGACGCTTCGGGACAGCGACAACCGCATCGTGGACTGCAACCAGGAGGCTCTGAGGATGTTCGGCGTGTCCCGGAAGGAGGACCTCATCGAGCGATTCCAGGACTTCATTCCGGAGTTCCAGCCGGACGGCGAGCGGTCCGACGAAAAATTCGCCAAAGTGTACCGCGCCGCGGTGGAAAGCGGGCATCATGACTTCGAGTGGACCTACCTCGACGCCAAAGGAGAGCCCCTCCCCGTGGAAGCGCTTCTCGTGCGCCTGCTGTGGCGAAGCGGCTACTGTTTCGTGGTCTACTCCAGAGACCTGCGCAAGGAGCGGGAGCAGGCCGAAAAGGCGAAAGAGGCGGAGCAGCAGATACAGGCCATGATGGACGCCACGCCCCTTCTGGCCTCGCTCTGGGACGGAAACGGGCAGATGCTCAACTGCAACCTGGAAGCTCTGCGACTTTTGAAGGTTCCCCGAAAGTCCGACTACATGGACCGTTTTTACGAGCTGAGCCCGGAGTTCCAGCCGGACGGCGAGCGGTCCAGAGAAAAAGGGGCTCGCATGATCCGCGCCGCCTTTGAAACCGGCCGGCAGAGGTTCAACTGGATGTACAAAGCTTCCGACGGGGAGCTGCTGCCGGTGGAGACCACGCTGGTGCGCATTCCCTGGCGGGGCGGCTTCGGTCTGGCGGCCTACTCCCGCGACATGCGCGAGATCATTGAAAAAGAGGAGGAGACCCGGGACGCCAACGAGCGGGTGCAGACCATGCTGGACTCCATGACCTCCAACTGCATTTTCTTCGACCCCAACGGAGAGCCGGAGGACTGCAACGAGCAGGTGATATCCTTCTTCGGCTGCAGGGATAAACAGAAATTTCTGGAGAACTTCTCCGACTTTTCCCCGGAGGTTCAGCCCGACGGCAGGCCCAGCAGAGAAAAGGCGCTGGATATGATACACCGGGCCTACTCCACCGGGCACGCCATGTTCTACTGGGAGCACTGTCGGGCGGACGGAGAGCCTCTGCCGGTGGAGGTGACGCTGAAGCGGGTGAAGTGGCGGGACGGCTGGCGCGTCATCGGACACCACATCGACCTGCGGGAGATTCAGGAGGCCAACCAGAGAAGCTCGGAGCTGGAGATCGAAAGCAAGGCGGCTCAGGCGGCGTCGGAGGCCAAAAGCGCGTTTCTCGCCACCATGAGCCATGAAATCCGCACGCCCATGAACGCCATCATCGGCATGAGCGACCTGATGCGGACGGACAACCTGGACGACCAGCAGAAGGAGTACCTGCGGGACATCCGCAAAACCTCCCACGCCCTGCTGCAAATCATCAACGACATCCTGGACCTCTCCAAGATCGAGGCCGGCAAGATGGAGCTGGTGCAAACCAACTACAGCATTCGGGCGATATACGACGACATCTGCGCCATCACCCTCGTCACGATGAAAAACAAGCCCCTTCAGTTCCACCATTTCTTTTCCGCCGACGTGCCGGACATCCTGTTCGGGGACGAGACGCGGGTGCGGCAGATCATCACGAACATCCTCAACAACGCCGTGAAGTACACGGAAAAAGGCCACGTGGAGCTGCGGGTGACGCGGGAGCTCTGGAAGGGGCGGGACTGCCTGGTGGTGGTGGTGAGCGACACGGGCATCGGCATCAAAAAGGAGAACCTGTCCAGGCTCTTCGACAAGTTCGCCCAGTTCGACGTCGATAAACACAAGGGCATCAACGGCACCGGCCTGGGCCTCCCCATAACGAAGCAGCTCGTGGAGCTGATGGAGGGGGAAATCGTCGTGGAGTCCGACTACGGCAGGGGCTCCACCTTCACGATCTACCTTCCCCTGACGCCCGGCGACCCGGCGAAGATCGAACGTCCGAAAACGCTGCGCCGCGTCTCGGCCCAACCTGGCACGGAGGTTCTGGTGGTGGACGACAACGCCATCAACCTCACCGTGGCCCTGGGGTATCTGGCCAAGCACGGAATAAAGGCCGACAAGGCCGAAAGCGGCGAACAGGCGCTGGAGATGCTTCGGAATAAAACCTACGACCTGATTCTCATGGACCACATGATGCCGGAGATGGACGGAATCGAGACCACTCGCCGCATCCGCGCCACGCTGGAGAAGAAGCATCGGGAGATGCCCATCGTGGCCCTCTCCGCCAACGCGCTTTCGGGCATGAAACAGGTTTTCCTCGACGCGGGCATGGACGACTTCATCTCCAAACCAATCGACCCTCTGGAGCTGAACCGGACTCTTCTGGAGTGGCTGCCGCCGGAAAAGCTGATTTTATCCTCCCCCGAGGCCGCTGGAGAAAAGGGGGAAGCTAAAAGGGGCGAAGCCCATGAAAGGGACAAATCCCCTGAACCGGACGCGACCCCCGGAGCGGCCCCATCCAACGCGTCTTCATCCATCGCGTCTGCCTCCAGCGCGCCCGTTTTGCGCGAACAGAGCGCCGGAAACCGAGAGGCGCTGTCGAAGTTCCTCCAGAACCGCGCCGGGGACGCCGACGCCATCGCGGCGCTGCTGGAGGCGGGGGATCTGGAGGGGGCGGCCCGCTTCGCCCACAGCCTCAGGAACATGGCGGCCGCCATGGGAGCGGAGCGTCTGAGGCTCGCGGCGTCCAGAGCGGAAACGGCGATCTCCTCCGCGGCGTCCTCTTCCCGGGACGGCGTGAACGCCGGGGGGACTGGCAAAGACGGGCCGTCGGAAGCTCCAAACGGTGAGCTGAAAGCGGCAATGACGGAACTGTCGCTTGCGTTGGGCGAGTTGAGGAAGGTGGAACTCGAATGACTGACAACTGTACCAGGGCTGCGGCCACGACAGGGGCCCCGACCGCGGTAAGAGAGACGGCGACCGACGCTGAAAAAGAGCTCGCCGAGGAAATTCTGAAGCTTGAGAAGGAGAACAAACGGCGGAAAAGAGCGCTGAGGCATCAGGAGGAGCGGCTGGAGAGATACCGCATCTGCGTCGATATGTCCAAAATCATGGAGTCGCTGCGGACCGCGGAGCAGCGGAAGCTGGAAAAGTACATGAGACTCCTGATGGAAAACTCCCGAAACATCATCCTGCTGCTGTCCCGCGAGGGGCAGGTGGCCTATTGCACCAAAGTTTTCCTCGAAGCCGTCGGCATCGAAAACTTCGGATTGGTCGAGGGCCGGGACGTTTACGAAGTGTACAACGCCCTGGGGGACAAGGAGCACGCCGCGCGGCTGCGAAATCAGATTCAGCAGGTTCGGGACGACGGCGAGGGGATTCGGGTGAACCGGGAGATTTTCTTCCCCGGCCTGAAGGAGACGCGCCCGTACGAAATCCACGTCACCCCCATGTTCGACGACCACGGCCGCTTCGACGGCGTGGCCGTCCTCTACCACGACACCACCGAGCTGCACCGGGAGATGGACATGCAGGCCGCGATTCTCAAGGCTTCCGCGGACGCCAAAAGCCACTTCCTGGCCTCCATGAGCCACGAAATCCGCACGCCCATGAACGCCATTCTCGGCATGAGCGAACTGATGCGCGTGGACAACCTGGACGAGGAACAGGCGCGGTATTTCTCGGACATTCGGAAGATGTCCCGCTCCCTGCTTCAAATCATCAACGACGTGCTGGACTTCTCCAGGATCGAGGCCGGCAAACTGAGCCTGCTGCCCGGACACTACGACATCTTCGAGCTGTTCGGCAACGTCTGTTCCCTCATGCGGTTCACCATAGCGGGCAAACCGCTGGAATTTCGAAGCTCCATCGCGGACGACATCCCCCGGACGCTCTTCGGCGACGAGACGCGGGTGCGCCAGATCGTCATGAACCTGGTCAACAACGCCGTCAAATACACTCAGGAGGGATACGTGTCCCTGAGCCTGACGAGGGAGAAAAAAGGGGGTCGCGACTACCTGTCCATCCGGGTGGAGGACACGGGAATCGGCATCGAAAAAAAGAACTTCAGGAAAATTTTCGACGCTTTCGAACAGGCCGACGAGAAGAAAAACCAGGGCATCGCCGGCACGGGGCTGGGCCTCTCCATAACGAAGCAGCTCGTGAGCCTCATGGACGGCGAGATCGGCCTAGAGAGCGAATACGGCAGGGGATCGGTCTTCACGGCGAGGGTTCCCCTGATAGAGGGCGACCCCTCCCAGACGAAAAAGAGCGAGTTCTTCCGGCTGGCCCGCGCGTCCGGCGACCTCAAAGTGCTGCTGGTGGACGACAACGAGGTCAACCTGACCGTGGCCGCGGGGTTTCTGTCGAGGCACGGAATAAAGCCGGACACGGCCGGTGGCGGTCGGGAGGCCGTGGAACTGGCCCGGAAGAAGCAATACGACCTCATTTTCATGGACCACATGATGCCCTGCATGGACGGGGTGGAGGCCACGAAGGCCATTCGGGCTCTGGAGGGGAGCCTGGGAAGCGTTCCCATCATCGCCCTTTCCGCCAACGCGGTCTCCGGCGCGAAGGAGCTTTTTCTGGAGGCGGGGATGAACGGCTTTCTTTCCAAGCCCATCGAGGCCTTAGAGCTGAACGCGATTCTCCTGCGGTGGCTGCCCCCGGAAAAGCTGCTCAGGGAAGCCGTAACGCCGAACGAAAGCACGACGGAAACTCCGGGCGAAGCCCTGAATAAAAAAGCGCCGGAAGCGGGGGGCGTTCCCGAGGGGCTTCTGGATCAGCTCTCCCAAACGGAGGACCTGAGCGTCGCCGACGGGCTGGCTCGCGTCGGAGGGGACGAGGAAATTTACGTCTCCATTCTTCGACAGTTCTGCAAGGGGCTGGACAAAGAGCTGGATGCCCTCCGCGGCTTCGCGGCCCGCGAGGACTGGAAGGAATACGCCATACGGGTTCACGCGCTGAAGAGCGTTTTCGCGAACCTGGGCAACCGTTTTTTGTCCGACTGGGCCCTGGCCCTGGAGAAAGCCTCCCGCGAGGGAAGCGAGGAAAAGTGCCGGAGCGAGACGGAGCGCTTCTGCGAGGAGATGGAGCTTTTCCGGTTCCGTCTGCTGGAGACGTCCCTGATGGAGCGCGACGGAGACGGCAGGGAAGAGAAGAAAAAGCTCTCGGCGGATGATCTGGCGGAAGCGCTGAAAACCCTGGCGGAGGCCTGCCTGGGCTGCGACGTGGACAGGGCGGCGGAGACAGTCAAAACCCTGAGAAAAACGACTTTCAGCGGAGACGTTGACCTCACTCTGACAAAAATCTGCGACCTGACGGACGCATTCGACTTCGAAGAGGTCATCGAGAAGTGCGGCGAGCTGATTGAAAAGTTATAGCTGATTGAGAAGTTATAGCTGATCGAAAAATTATAGCGAATTACTCACAAAAATTTATGCAGAAAAGAGCCAGGGGCTCTAAATTCCGGTACGGAGGTAAGTTTGAAATGATTAAGATGCTGACCGCCAGCACGATGGAAGTAGACGATCCGTCGCTGGCCCTGGAGGAGATACTGAGGCAGCTCGACCTGAAGCGCAATTTGCTGAAAAACTCCGTCGGGATCCTCTTCTGCAACTGCGAATTCGTGGAAGAGGGCATCGTCGGGAAGCTGTGCGGGGCTCTGCCCTTCGACACGGCGGGCTGCACCACTCTGGCCAGCGCGGAGCGGGAGAAGTGCGAGTTTGAACAACTGAGCCTCTCCGTGCTCACCAGCGACGACGTTTCTTTTTCCACGGCGATCTCGGCGCCGATCACCAAAAGCGGCGTGAGCTCCTCCGTGGCGGAGGTTTACCGTCGGGCGCTGGGCAAACTGGGCGGAGGGGAAGACGCGCAAAAGCCCGCTCTGGTACTGGCCTACGCGCCTGTAATCATCGACGTGGGGAGCTACTCCATCAGCTATTCTCTGCTGAAAGCCTGCGGCAACATCCCCGTTTTCGGCGGGTTTTCCTGTGACAACACCCTGCGTTACGAGCAGAACAAGGTTCTGTGGAACGGCGGGAGCTTCTCCGACAGGCTGGCGCTGATCCTGATGAGCGGCGAGGTGAAGCCCCGATTTCACGTCACGGCGCTGCCGGAGAGCGCGGCGCGGAGGAAATGGGGCGTCATCACTGAATCTGAAGGGCACGTCATCAGGAAAGTCAACGGAGTTCCCCTCATCGACTACCTCATGTCCCTTGGGCTGTCCAGTGATGACTTTCAGAGCGGAAAACTGGCCCTGCCCTTTGCAATCGACGCGGGGGACGGGACGCCTCCCACGGTCCGCTCGCTGCGCATCGTGATGCCGCAGGGTTACGGGATTTGCGCGAATGATGTGCCCACTGGCGCGGCGTTCACGGTGGTTCAACTGGACTGCGGCGGAGTGGTGGAGACGGCCAGAAACACGGTGGACAAGCTCCTTCAGGAGGAGGACGCCAACGGCATTTTCATTCACTCCTGCATCAACCGCAACACGCTGCTGGGCCTGCGGGAGTGCGACGAGATGAAAGTGATGGCGGCTCTGGGGAACAAGGCCCCGTATCACCTGAGCTACGCGGGCGGGGAAATCTGCCCGCTGAAAAACGAGACCGGCGCGTATGTGAACCGTTTTCACAACTTCACTCTGGTCTCCTGCGTTCTGTGACTCGGAAGGAGGAAGATCCGCATGTCGGACAGAAGAAAGAAAATCATTTTAGCGGTGGACGACGCTCAGACAAACCTTCAGGTCATTCAGGGCGTGCTGAAGGACTCCTTCGAGATGCGCCTGGCGAAGTCCGGAAATATGGCGCTGATGACCCTTGACCGCATTACGCCCGATCTCATTCTGCTGGACATCGATATGCCGGGCATGTCCGGGTTCGAGTGCATGGAGGCCATTCGCTCGCAGCCCAGGCTGAAGGACGTTCCGGTGATCTTCGTGACCTCCCACGCCACGAAGGAACTCGTGGTGGAGGCCGGAGAACGGGGCGCGAAGGACTACGTGGTCAAGCCCTTCGATCCGGAGCTGCTGAAAAGCAAGGTTCACAAGGCTCTGGGATTTTGACCGTGACCGACGCCGGCAGAGATGACGACATGAGAGAAAACGGGACGCTGGAGACGGCCGACAGAAAAACTTTGTTGCGGGTAATCCGTGAACTCCGTGAGGAAAACGAAGCCCTGCGAAAAAAGCTGGGGATGCCGTCGAGGGAATCCGGCGCGAAGAATGAGGCGCGGACGGAGGGAACCCCGGCGGTGGAACTTCCTGTGGTGGCGCTGCCGCCCGCGGGGGACTCGCCAAATTCTTCGTCCGAAGCGGAGGATCTGCTGAAAGAGCTGGCCCGGGTGGAGGACCTGAGCGTTACGCGGGGTCTGGCTCGTCTGGGGCACGACAGGGACGCCTACATCGACCTTCTTCGGCGGTTCTGCGAAAGTCTGGAGGACGAAACGGACGTTCTCCGCGCGCTGGCGTTCACGGAAAACTGGAGGGGATACTCCGTGCGGGTTCGCTCGCTGAAAAGGCTTTTCGAGAATCTGGGCAACCGGTTTTTGTCCGACTGGGCCCGCGATCTGGAGGAAGCGGCGAACAGGGGCGACGTGGGAAATCTGGCGAAGCAGACGCGGAGTTTTTGCGACGACATGAGCGGTTTTCAGGCGAAGCTCCTGCAAACGTCCCTGATGGACGAAATGGAGGCCGAAATCGCGCTCTCCCCCGAAGAACTGCGCCAGAAACTGGAAACTCTGGCGGAGGCCTGTCTTGAATGCGACTCCGCCGGAATCGACGTTCTGCTGGACGAGTTGAACGCGGCGGCTCTGGACGGAGAAAACAGGTCGCTGCTGGAAGAAATTCGGAGGCTGGCGGAGTCCTTCGACTACGAAGACGTCATCGTCAGGTGCGGCCTGCTGCTGGAAGCGCTGAAAGGATGATTGCGCGGACGAAAAAAAAAGAAAAAAATAAGAAATTTTGAAGCGATTGCTTTGGAAAGTCCTCCCGTGGAGAACAACGAGCAGATTTACAGTAGACCTGTAAAGGAGAGATGGACGATGCTGAAGAATCTGAAAATGGCTTCAAAGTTGATGCTGGGTTTTGGCGTGGTGCTTCTGGTGTTTGCGGCGGCTGTGCTGACGACACACAGGTATTTATCTTTGGTGAGCGAGGAGAGCCGGTTTCTCAGCGAGCAGGAGACGCCGGCGCTGCGTCTGAGCGCCGAAATCGAGCGCACGGCGTATGAAACATTTCTGACCCTGCATGAAACACGTTTTACCGGCACTGCGGAAACAATGAAGGACGACGACGTAAAAATTGCGGTGCTGGAAAAAGCTCTCGGAGATATGGAGAACTTGGGAAGGTCCTTTCCGGTCATGACCAGTCCCAAAATGGTGAGGGAGAATATTCTTCCTGTTCATAAAGATTACGTTACCGCGGTCAGAAAGATGCAGAATGCCATAAAGCTCAGGGACCAGAGTTTCAGCGAGATTAGCAAAGCCGGCGACACGATGATTACCAATATCCTTGACGCTCAGGGGAGTTTTTACAAATCCGCCGTTTCGGATAACGATGATACCCATACAAAGGCGCAGAGGGCTGAACAGCTTTATCTGACCGGACAAATGTATGGAGACGCCATGTCTCTCAGGCGGGAAGTAATGGCTGCTCAAAGCGCGCTGGATGGCGACGCGATGCTGAAACTCCAGGACGCATGTCGTGAATTAAAAGAAAAAGCCAATAAAGCGTTCGCGGCCGCTCAATCGGCGGCAAACAAATCTAAAATGCAAAAAGTTCTGAGCGCCCTGGACGACTATTCGACAGAACTCGGAGAGATGGCGCAGGATATTAAGGCGGAGGCTGAAGCGGTCTTGGAACAGGCGGCCTTAATGCGGCGTTATAATGACGAAACCTCAAAGATCACCGGCTTCGCGGAGGAGAAGGTGAGGACAGTGGCCGAGGAAAACCTGTCCAGCGTGCGCTCCGCCGAGAGGCTCCTGATCGTAGCGGGCGCGGTTTCGGTTCTTTTGGGGCTCCTCATCGCCTGGTTCATCTCGCGGTCCATTTCCAGGCCCATCAGAACCCTTGTGGGAATTGCGAAGCGCTGCCAGAGCGGGGATTTGACCGTCACGCGGGAGGACTTCGGCTACGAGGGGAAAGACGAACTGGGCGATCTGGTCGGGGCGTTGTCCGACATGGTGAACTCCCAGGAGGCCGCCATGCGCCAGGTGGTGTCCGTC
>JAISUO010000111.1 GCA_031272035.1 Synergistaceae bacterium | reverse complement strand
CCTGAGGGAGTGGAAATGGTAATGCCGGGAGACAACGCGAACTTCGAGGTTGAGCTGATCGTGCCGATAGCGATGGAAGACGGGCTTCGCTTCGCGGTGCGTGAGGGCGGTCACACGGTGGGCGCCGGCGTCGTCACTCAGATCCTCGAATAAAAATATTGCGATTTAGCGGAGAATCAGGGAGAGGGGGGTTATTCCATGGCGGACATTGTGGGACTGGTCTGCACTCAGTGCAAAAGACGCAACTACACGACGACGGTCAACAAGAAAAAGCAGGCGAAGAAGCTGGAGCTCAAAAAATACTGCAAATGGTGCCGGGCGTCGGTTGTGCACAAAGAATCGAAGTAAGGGAACCGTCTGGGAAACAGGAATGCGGATCTCTGAGGGGCCCGGTCTGCCGGGCCCTTCCGCTTGAAAAAGAGAAGCGAAAAAGGCGCGGGAGAGAAGGTTTAAAGAATATATTATGTTTTTGGTGGATTTGCTCTCGATGCTGACTTGCATAAGAATTTGAAGTAGTGTAGAATACCCAACGTTGTCTCTACGCAGGTCCGTAGCTCAATTGGTAGAGCACCGGTCTCCAAAACCGGGGGTTGCAAGTTCGAGTCTTGCCGGGCCTGCCAATTTCTCATTAAATGGTGGTAGTGTGCGAGAGCGTGACGGGAGGGCAATTGATGTCGAAGGATATAGTACGTTCCATTCCGGGATTTTCCTTTTTGCGGGAGGCGAGAGCTGAGCTCAAAAAGGTGACCTGGCCAGGAAAAACGCAAATCTGGTATTCGACTCTTATCGTCATAGCCTTTACGGTTTGTGTGGCGATTTATCTGGGAATTCTTGATTTTATTCTTACCGGACTCTTTACGACGATTTTGCGTTAGGAACGAATGCAAAAAAGATTTGGAATTTGCGTGTTTCTTAAAAATGTGAAAGCGATGGAATTGTCAGGTCGTACGAGTTGGGGGGTGGGGGGTAGATCCCCCTTAAGTTTATGGAGCCACAGGACGGACGCCGCTGGTATGTAGTCCAGACATACGCCGGTTATGAAAATCGCGTAAAGGCGAATTTGGAGCAGCGTATCGCCACTATGGGAATGGAGAACAATATTTTCAGAGTTCTGATTCCCATAGAAGAACGGGTTTTTGTCAAGGACGGGAAAAGCCGCAAGGTCTCCAGAAAACTCTATCCCAGCTATGTTCTCGTGGAAATGTGCCTTGACGAACAGTCGTGGTATGTGGTGCGTCACACGCCGGGAGTGACCGGGTTTGTGGGAGCCGGCAGTTATCCTTTGCCTCTTTCCGAAAAGGAAGTCCGCGAAATTATGGGACGGATCGGTAAGGAGCAGGCGAAGCCCAAAATTGAAATCAGCCTGAAGCCGGGCGATACGGTGCGGGTGAAGAGCGGGCCTTTTGAGGGACAGGCGGGACCCGTGGCGGAAATCGTTCCCGAAAAGGGCAAGGTAAAATTTATGGTCAGCGTCTTCGGGCGCGAGACCATGGTGGAAACCGACTATTTTCTGCTTGAAAAAATATAGGGCGGCGAACGGCGGCCATATATTTCGCATAAAATTCAGGAAGTAAGGTTTGTTTACGAGAGGGGATTTTGTTTTATGGCAAAGAAGGTAGTAGGACAGGTCAAATTGCAGCTTCCGGCCGGCAAGGCAACTCCTGCTCCGCCTGTGGGACCGGCTTTGGGGCAGCATGGCGTCAATATCATGGAGTTTTGCAAGCAGTTCAATGCCAAAACGTCGGATCAGCCCGGCATGATCATTCCCGCGATCATCACCGTGTATGCGGACCGAAGTTTCACCTTCGAGCTGAAAACTCCTCCCGCCAGCGTACTTCTGAAGAAGGCGGCTGGCATTGAGTCCGGGTCCGGAGTTCCCAACAAGAACAAGGTAGCCAAAATCACCCGGGCGAAGGTGAAGGAGATCGCGGAGCTCAAGCGTCAGGACCTCAACGCCAACGACGTGGAAGCCGCGATACGCATGATCGAGGGAACGGCGCGTTCCATGGGGATCGAGGTACAGTAGGGATTCCTGCGGCAGGCAACACCCCTTTTGCGGAAAACGAAACTTCTGGAAAGGGGATCTGGTGGGAGGATTTTATCCGTTATGACCACTTTGGAGGCAGATTGTTGTGAAGAGAAGCAAACGTTACAGGGAAGCGGCGGCAAAAATCGACCTGACGAAGCAGTACGGCCTGAGAGAGGCCATCGAACTGTTTGGGCAGATCGCCACGGCGAAGTTCAATGAAAGCATGGAAGTCCACGTGCGTCTGGGAGTGGATCCCCGCCATGCCGACCAGCAGGTGAGAAGCACCGTGGGCCTGCCTCACGGTACGGGCGTCACCAAAAGAGTGCTGGTTCTGGCGGCAGGGGAGAAGATCAAAGAAGCCGAAGAGGCGGGCGCCGATATTGTGGGCGGCGAGGATCTCGTGCAGAAAATCACGGGCGGCTGGATGGACTTCGATGCCGTTATCGCGACGCCGGATATGATGAAATCGGTGGGACGTCTGGGTAAGATTCTGGGACCCCGGGGACTGATGCCCAGCGCGAAGACGGGGACGGTCACCTTCGATCTGGCGAACGCGGTGAAGGAAATCAAGGCGGGACGTGTAGAATTTCGTGTGGACAAGGCGGGAATCATTCATAATTTTGTGGGCAAAAAAGGGTTTACGACGGAGCAGCTTTTTGAGAACACCCGGGCTCTTTTGCAGGCCATCATCCGTGCGCGACCCGCGTCGGTAAAGGGAACGTACATCAGAAGCCTTTCCATTGCGCCGACGATGGGGCCGGGAATCACGGTGGACGTTCTTGCCGCGACCCGTGAAATAGCGGTTTCCTGAGCTTCAGACCTCAACTTCAGGCTTCAACATCAGAGGAGTTTGCCCGCGAAATGAATTTTTCGCGTTGCAACAGAATTTGAAACAGAAACTGGAATAAAACAGAAACAGATCAGGACCGAAAACAGCAGGCGCCGTCCTGGACGGCTCAATTTCCTGCCGAGGCCTTTAAGCAGATATGAACAGATAAACTGTGCATGATGTTTATGGTGTCCTCCGTTTTGGGTTGCGGGGGACATTTTTTTGAACTGCGATTTTGGAATTTTTCGGGAGGAGGTGAAATAAACTATGCCGGCAACGATTAAATATGAGCAGGTCGAACTTTTGAAGAGCAAACTGGAGAAGTCCGGGGCTGTTTTCGTTGGCGAATACCGGGGTATGACCGTGGCGCAGAGCACGAAACTGCGCGCGACGGTGCGTGCGGCCGGAGGTGAACTTAAAGTCGCGAAAAATACGCTCTTCTCCATCGCCATGAAGGAGCTGGGAATGACTGCTCTGCCCGAATCCATAACTTCGGGACCCAATATCTACGCCCTGTGTTACGGAGATCCCGTGACCGTCGCCAAGGTTCTGCGGGATTACGCCGCGGACAAGACCCAGAAGGCTTTCATTCTGAAGGGGGGCCTGTTGGGACAGAAGGTTTTGAGTGCGGGACAGCTTCAGGCTCTTGCGGACCTGCCGCCGAAGGATGTCCTGGTGGGACAGGTGGTGCGGACCATCGCCGCGCCTTTGACGGGCCTGGTAACGGTGCTTTCCGGAACGATACGCGGTCTTGTGACCTGCCTCGACCAGATCAGGGAGCAGAAGGAAAAAGCCGCGTAGTCCAGGTTCCTGTTTGGAACAGGGTCTTCCCGCGCAAAAATTTGTGCAAAAAATTGAGATCCTGGGATCGGAGATTCCAGATAAGATTTCAGACAGGATTTCAGAATTAAAAATTTTAGAATTAAAAATTTCAGGAGGTAAAAAATATGTCTCACGACGAACTGATCAAGGCTATTGAAGAAATGACGGTGCTGGAGCTTTCCGAGCTGGTCAAGGCTCTGGAGGATAAATTTGGCGTTTCCGCCGCCGCTCCCGCCATGGCGATGCCCATGATGGCCGTGCCTGGCGCCGCTGCCGCCGCCGAAGAGGAGAAAACGGAATTCGACGTGATCTACAAGGCTCCCGGGGCCAATAAGATCAATGTCATCAAGGTGGTGCGTGAAATTACGGGTCTTGGCCTCAAGGAAGCCAAAGAGCTGGTGGACAATCCTCCCAAGCCCGTCAAGGAAGGCATTGCCAAAGAAGAGGCCGAAGAGATTAAAAAGAAGCTCGCCGAGGCTGGAGCCGAGGTCGAAGTGAAGTAAGTTTTTTTGCCTGAAAAGAAGACGGGCCGCGGGAGCGACCCGTTTTTTGAGGTTTTGACAGTTTTCCGGGCCCCTCATAATTTCGGTCCTCCGGCATTGCGGAATACGTCCGGTATTGTAGAATAGAAGACACATTTTCAGGTCACACATACAGAACGGAGGAAATGTACGTAATGGACAAGAAGGAGAAGGGCGGAAAAGAGAATATCGATGTAAAGGCCGCGGCGATTTTGGATAAGGCAAAAACGAACTGGAAGTACATAGCGGGTGTCGTTGTTCTTCTCATTATTTTGTTTAATATTGTCTGGACTCTGGCGAGCAGCCGCATCGCGCCCCTGTCCGAGGAAGTGCAGAAACTGAAGGACACGGTGGCGGCCTTTGAAACTCGGGTTGCCGAGGCGGAAAAAGGAGTTACGGTGGACGCCGATGCTCTCAAAGCCGATGTGGAATCCATCCGGGGAGCCACCACGAGCTTTGAAACGAAGCTGAACTCCCTCATCCAGACGGAAGAGGCGAAGCTCGAATCGCTCACGAAAGAAGTGGAAAATCAGAAGGCCTACCTCGAACTGCTCAGAAACCTTGCCGTGAAGTAGGAGTAGGAGTAGAAGTAGAAACAGAAGCGGTATATCCAGGCGGTTGCCCTGTCGTTTTGTGGAAACGAGCGGAGGGACTTGTGGCTAAAAAAGTTTTTCTCGTCGATGACGCCGATTTTATAGTGGACATGTTGCGGGTTATTGTGGAGGGCGCGGGGTACAAGGTTGTCGGCAGCGCTTTCAACGGGCCGAAGGCACTGGAAGCGATAGAAAAACTTCCGGAGGATTCGGTTCCTGATATTGTTACTGTGGATTTTCACATGCCTCAAATGGATGGGCTGGAGACGATCAACAGGATTCGCGCGCTTTTGCCGGGAGTACGGATTTTACTGATCAGCGCCCATGCGACGCTTCCCATTGTAATGAAAGCCAAAGAGACGGGTGTGGACGCTTTTATTGCCAAACCCTTCGAACCCAAAACCCTTTTGGAGTTGCTCGAAAAATGGTGATGAGGTTACGCCGAGGGCATCGGGCCTGCATACTGATTCCGAATCGAGGGGGCCTGAGGGCCCCTTTTTTAGTGGTCCCCTGTTCGCCATTTGTTTGTACAGAGGAGTTGCGGCATGAAACAGGATAATATAAGAAATTTTTGCATCATCGCCCACATTGATCATGGGAAATCGACGCTCGCGGATCGTCTGATCGAGGTCACTCATACCGTATCCTCCAGGGATATGCGGGAGCAGCTTCTGGATTCCCTGTCTCTGGAGCGCGAACGGGGCATCACCATCAAACTCGTTCCCGTTCGTATGGACTATACCGCCAAAAACGGACGCAGCTATATTTTGAACCTCATCGATACGCCTGGCCATGTGGACTTCGGTTATGAGGTCTCCCGCTCGCTGGCCGCCTGCGAGGGGGCGCTTCTCGTGGTGGACGCCACCCAGGGCGTCGAGGCTCAAACCGTGGCGAACGCCTGTCAGGCTGTGGATCAGGGGCTTGAAATCATATCGGTCATCAATAAAATTGACCTTCCTTCCGCGCGCCCTGACGTGGCTCGAAAGGAAATTACCGACGTGGTGGGGCTGGACGCCTCGGATGCCATCCTGGCCAGCGCGAAGGAAGGGACGGGGATAGAGGAGATTCTGGAAGGGGTCGTGAACTCCATTCCCGCGCCGGATGGGGACCCGGAGGCTCCGCTGGAGGCTCTGATCTTCGACTCCGTGTACGACAATTATCGCGGCGTTATTTGCTACGTCAGAGTGATGAACGGGACACTGCGGCCGGGGCAGAACATTCTGTTCATGGCCACCAACGGCCGTTATCCCGTGGATGAGGTCGGAGTATTCCGGCCGGGGTTCACTCCGGTAGAACGGCTGGGCCCGGGCGAGGTGGGCTACGTTTCGGCCAGCATCAAAACCCTGGCGGAGGCCCACGTGGGCGACACGATCACCGACGCGGCCAACCCGACGGAAACCCCCCTGCCGGGTTATCGAAAGGTCAAGAGCGTTGTTTTCTGCGGTTTTTACCCCGTAGAACGCGATGAATATCCCCAATTGCGGGACGCTCTGGAGAAACTCTGTCTGAACGACTCGGCGATTACCTTCGAGCCGGAAACATCCGTCGCTTTGGGGTTTGGTTTCCGCTGCGGCTTTTTGGGGATGCTGCACATGGACGTGGCCCGGGAGCGTCTGGAGCGGGAATTCGATGTGAATCTCGTGGCGACCGCCCCCAACGTGGTCTATGAAATTACGACCACCTCCGGAACGGTCATCGAAGCTCATCGTCCCAGCGACTTCCCGGATGTGGGAGAAATCGAGGAAATTCGCGAACCCTTTATAAAACTCTCGGTATTCCTGCCTTCCGAGTACGTAGGGCGGGTCATGCAGCTCGCCCAGGAAAAGCGAGGTCTCTATAAATCCATGGACTACCTGACTCCGGAGCGGGTGCGGCTGGTTTACGACCTTCCTCTGGCGGAGTTCATCACCGATTTTCACGATAAACTGAAGTCTCAGACGCGAGGTTACGCTTCTCTGGATTACGAGTTCATCGGCCTGCGGGCCTCGGATCTGGTGCGGGTGGACGTGCTGGTCAACGGAGAGGCGGCCGACGCGTTTTCCTTCATCTGCCATCGGGACGCCTCCTACAATCGAGGGCACGCAGCCGTGACAAAACTGAAGGAACTGATCCCCAGTCAACTTTTCGAGGTTCCCATACAGGCGTCCATCGGTAAGCGCGTTATCGTTCGGGTCAACGTCAAAGCCCTGCGGAAGGATGTCCTCGCCAAATGTTACGGAGGCGATATTACCCGTAAGCGTAAGCTCCTGGAAAAACAAAAAGACGGTAAAAAGCGCATGAAGCAGATCGGCAGAGTTTCAATTCCCCAGGAGGCTTTTCTGGCGTTCCTCCAGATCGACGGGGAAGAAAAATAAAAACGGGAAATTTGCGGCGCGGCTCTTCTGTGATGTCTCTTTTTTCTCTTTATCTTCACGTTCCCTTCTGCCTTTCCAAATGCGGCTACTGCTCGTTTTACAGTCGAAAGAGCGACTCCGCCTCCGAAGAGGCCTGGCTTGAGACGACAGCCGGAGAGGCGAAAAATATCGGGCGGATATGGGAAGGACGCCCTCCTCTGAGAACGATTTTTATCGGAGGGGGAACGCCCACGGTGTTGTCCTGTTCCTCCTGGGCCCGTTTGCTTCGGATCCTTGAGGGGGCTTTCGACATTTCGGAACTTCGGGAGGCCACGGTGGAGGCGAATCCCTGCTCTCTGACGGAGGAACATCTGCGGCTGTGGAGGGATTCCTTCATCACGCGCGTCAGCATCGGCGTTCAGAGCATGATTGACGAGGAATTGCGCTGGCTGGGACGGCGACACGACAGGACCATGGCCGCCGGCGCAATCGACCTGTCGCTGAACCAGGGCTTCGACGTATCCGCCGACCTGATCTTCGGACTTCCTCTTCAGACGCTGCGGGGGTGGCGCGACTCTCTGCGCCGGGTCACGGCCCTGGGGGTTTCCCATGTCTCCGCCTATCAGCTGACGCTGGAGCCTGACACGCCGCTGGGGAAAAAACTCTTTCACATGGAAAATTACGGGTTGCCGGAAGGGTATCCCTTTTACCGCTTCGCTCAGTGGTATCTTCCGAAAAAAGGGCTTGAACAGTACGAAATTGCCAGTTTTGCCAGGGTAAACCACGAATGCCTGCACAATCTGGCCTACTGGCGGCAGGAAAACGTTCTGGCTCTCGGGCCGTCCGCCTGGGGATACCTGTCGGGGTCCGGTTTGCGCTATCATAATGTCTCCACACTTGAAGAGTATCTTTCTGTGAGAGATACTCTGCCCCTTGCGGGTTCCGAACGCCTTGAGGGACGCGAGAGAGGGCTGGAGGCCGCGATTCTGGCCCTGCGAACCCGATGGGGAATTGATGGAGCGGCCTTTGCGCTTCGCTTCGGCCCGGCTCTGTGGGAGGAAATTGTGAGTTTGCTGGGTCGTCTTCCCCCGCGTCTGGTTCAGGCGGATTCCACCGGAGCGCGGCTGACTCCCGAGGGAATGAGAGTCGGCAACGCCATTTGGGTGGAACTGCTGGATTCTGCAAAATGAAAAAGCGAAAAGTGAAAAATGCAAAATGAAAAGGAGAGGGATGTGAGTTGCGCCAGTTGTCAGTTCTGTTGCTGTCCTTTCTGTGGCTGTTCTCATGGCCTGCGAGGCCCTCGTTTGCGGAGGATGGGCTGACGGAGAACCTCAACGCCTTTGCGATCGATATGTATCGTTCTCTGGTCTCCGGAGAGAACAGCCTGTTTTTTTCGCCCTGCAGCATCGCGACGGGGCTTGCCCTGACCTGTGGAGGGGCGCGGGGCGATACGGCGGAGGAAATGGCAAAAGTTCTGCATGTGACGCCCGGAGTTTCTCTGCACGCTTCGATGAAAGCCCTTCAGGATCATTTCAACGCCCTGGCCGATGACGCGGGGGCCCTGAACGTCGCCAACCGGCTCTGGCTCGACCGGAGACAGACGCTGCTTCCGGAGTACGCCGCCCTTGCGGCAGAGGACTACGACGGCGGCATCGAACGGCTGGATTTTTGGGAAAATGCGGATGGCTCACGGGATACGATCAACCGCTGGGTTTCTGAGAAAACCAACGGGAAAATCAACGATCTTCTGAGCAAAGAGGACGTCACTCCGGTCACCCGTCTGGTTCTGACCAACGCGATTTATTTCCTGTCAGCCTGGCGGGAGCCCTTCCAGGAACGTCTGACGAAGAAAGAACCTTTCCGCATGGGGCGGAACAAGCGGAAAGACGTCTCCATGATGAGGAAGACGGACCGGTTTTCCTATGGTGAAACCCCGGAACTGCAGCTCGTCAAAATTCCTTACAAAATCAGAGGACTGGTTCTTCTGGTCCTTCTGCCCCGGCTGGACGAAAACTCCGACCCTCTGAAAAAACTGGAGAACCTGGAGAAGAAGCTGACACGGGCGGCGCTGAAGGAGTGGACGGCTGCCATGAAGGGCCGTGAAGTCGCTTTGAGACTTCCTCGGTTTCGAGACGAAGGCCGTTACGGGCTGAAGGACGTTCTGGAGCGTTTGGGAATGAAGCTTGCCTTCACCCGGGATGCGGATTTTTCCGGAATGGTGGAAGACCCCCGGAAAAATGGAGGCGATCTCTGCGTCAGTTCTGTAGTTCACAGGGCTTTTATCGCTCTTGACGAGAAAGGAACGGAGGCCGCCGCGGCCACTGCCGTGGTCATGAGGATGAAGGCCACCGCCACAGTCGACAGGGTGAAGCCGGTAGAATTTGTTGCGGATCACCCCTTCATCTATTGCGTTTTGGACGACCGGACCGGAACGATTCTTTTCATGGGGCGGATGACGGATCCCCGGGACGGGAAATAAACGGGCTTTTTCTCAATCAGATTTTTGACTTTAAGCTGGCGTTAAGGGGTGTTTGCCACGATACCGAAGGAAGTTCTGCCTGACGTTTATTTAATTGAAGTTCCCCTGCCGGAGAACCCGCTCCGGAATCTGAACAGTTATTTCATTCGGGGAAAAGATCGAAACCTGCTCATCGACACCGGTTTCAACCGGGAGGAATGTTACGAAGCTCTTGCCGGCGCTCTGGCGGAGCTGGGCGAGGACAGGGACCGGACCGACCTTTTTATTACGCACATGCATTCGGACCACAGCGGGCTGGCGTCCCGCATCGCCGGTGGCGCCTCGAAAATTTACATGGGAGAGAAGGACTGCGTTTATTTTCGGCAGGTTCTTTCCGCGGAGGGCTGGCGGGATATCGACGGTTTTCTTTTTAGTCTGGGTTTTTCCGAGGAGGAAATCCGGCAAAACCATCTGACCAATCCCATACGAAAGTACGCGCCCGCCTGGGACACCCTCTGGACGCCCGTGGCGGACGGATTTTCCCTTGATGTGGGGCGCTATCGCCTCCGTGCGGTGGAAACGCCTGGGCATACGCCCGGACATATGTGCCTGTACGAGGAAAAACAAAAACTGCTTTTTTGTGGAGACCACGTTATTTTCGACATCTCTCCCAACATCGTTTCCTGGAAGGACGAACGGCTTCCTCTGCGCCTGTACATGGAAAGCCTGGCCCTGATACGGACCTTCGAGGTGAAAACGGCGCTGTCCGCTCACCGTCGGGCAATAGGGGACTTCGAGAAACGCATTGACGAGCTGCTCCGGCATCATCGGGTCAGACTGGAAGAAGCTCAAAATCTGGTGGAAGCATATCCCCGTTCAACTGTTTATGCAATTGCGGCTAAAATGACCTGGGTATCCCGCACGGGCTGGCCGGGATTTTCCGTGGCGCAAAAGTGGTTTGCGGTGGGGGAGGCGGCGGCTCATCTCGATTACCTGGCCGCCGAGGGAAAAATAACGCGTGAAATGGAGGGGGAACATTTCGTCTTCTTCAGTTCGGCGGGCAAAAATGAAAAACAGCGATAATACATGATGTTAATCCACAATGATAATAAAGCAGGGAGCGACAGATATGAATATCTTGCCATACGTCCGTAAAGTTCAATTTTATGAAACCGACCAGATGGGAGTGGTGCATCACTCCAATTACATCCACTGGTTTGAGGAAGCCCGGGTGGATCTCATGCAGCAGATGGGGTTTCCCTATGAAGAGGTGGAGGCTCGGGACATTACTTTCGCCGTTCTGAGCCTCTCCTGCGAGTATAAATCCCCGGTGCGTTTCGGAGAGACGGTGCACGTGTTTCCCGGAGTCTCCCAGTGCGATCTGTCGAGGATGGCTATCTGTTATCGCGTGACGGATGCCCGGTCCGGCGCGCTTCGAACCCTGGGGGAGAGCTTTCATTTCTTTTTCAGAAAGACGGACGCCCGACCCGTGTCCCTGAAAAGGGCAATTCCGGAGCTTTATGAGCTGTTTCATTCCCTGAAGGAGCAGGGCGACAAAGCGGCCGGAGCGCAGGTTTTGTAAAGTCAGGGCTTGCGGGTTCTCTTTCTCCGTGAGTCTTCTTTTGCCTTTTTGAAGTATCGGACGACGGTTTTCTGTGCTGATGTGTTCTTTTTGGAATTTTAATGTTAAAATTTTACCAGATTTTGACGTTTCTGGTATTTCTGCGAAGAGTGAAGATGGGTGAATTTTATGGCATGGAATGATGGTTCCGACAGGAGTGGAGAAGAGCCGTTTGTTTTCGTGAGTTACGCTCACGAGGACGGTTATGTGGTATCCTCGGTCATCGAGGGGATTGTGGCCAATGGCTACAAAGTGTGGTACGACCAGGGAATTGATGTTACCACCATATGGACCGATGAAATCGCAAAAGCCATTCTGGGGAGCAGGGTTTTCGTCGTCTTCGTGACGAAGGCCTCCATGGCGTCTCACTACGTTCGGTCTGAAGTGGAATTTGCGCTGGATAAAAACGTAAAGGTCATTCCCATTTATCTGGAGGGGATGGACGTTATGCCTCCGGGGCTGTCTCTGATGTTGCATTCGACCCAGGGGATAGAGGGCAGCGATCCTCAGACGATCATCTTCAAAATATGCAAGTGGCTGATGCAGCAGAACATCAAGGCGGAGGTGCGGAAACCTTCCCCGTCGTCGCCGTTGCCTTCCGCGACGCCCATTGTCAATCCGGTCAGGACGCCGGCGCCGAGGTCTCCCGCGAAGGGGCGGCCGGTGAAGGAGCGGGCGGCCATGCGGGAACGGGTGGTCTGGGAGCCTCGACCGACCCGTTACAGAAATGAAATTCCGGCGCACTTTTTCCCTGTGCTGAGATGGCTGCTGAGAATCACTCTTTTGTTCTGCGGAACGGAAATTCTCAGGGCTTGGCTGTCCATGGGGATGCAGAACACTTTCCTGACGTCGACGCTTCCTTACTGGGGGCTTTCGGCGGTGTTTTTTTACTGGTATTTCGGATGGCGTTACACAGGAGTGAATTCTCTCTTTAACCTGCTGCCCAATCCTCGGTTGTTGCAGTGGCTGCTTTACGTCGCCTGCCTGGGGGGATGGCTGCTGATGACTGCGGACCTGGAAAATGTGAGATTTTTACTTCTTTGGATCTCGCAGCTCGCGGCCCGGCTGAATTTCAAATATATGTGGGATTACAGAACCATCCAGGCGATGAACTTTTACAAAATGCCGGAATGGCTGCAGACGGTGGGGTTTTATGCCTGCGCGGGCAGCGGGGGAATTTTGCTTCTCGAAATGATCGGCGCGTCCTTCCGAAGGCATCGATAACGACATTTTTCCCTGAAACCTCAAAGCCCTGAAATCTCAAGGCAGGCAGGAACGCGTATGCGCTGGACGACAGCTATGCCTTTTCCTTTTCGGGCGCCATCGTCCAAGCCTGCGCGTTCGAGCGGGTCAAACGGTCTTCTGAGGGGCAGGGGAGTGCAGAAAGCGCAGCAGCACACAGCCCAGGATGGCTCCAGGTCCGCTGCTGGCGAGGAAGGCCAGGGCCAGTGTGGCGTACATTCCCGCCCATCCGCCGGAAGGAGACGCAATGAAGGCGGCGACCCCCGCTCCCAGCGTGGCGGTGGCGAAGGGTTCGGCCAGAGCCGCCCAGAAACGGAGTCTGGCCGGCAGCAGTTTCGCCGCGAATCCGACGGCCAGAGCTCCAAAGATACTGCCAGGGAAGGCCAGAAGCGTCCCCGTTCCAAGGGTGTTCCTGACCAGACTGGAGACGAACGCCGCGCCGCAGGCCCAAAATGGACCCAGAATTACACCCGCGAGGCCGTTTACGGCGTGCTGAAAGGGAAGGCACTTCGAAGGGCCCAGAGGAAAGGAGAACGGAGAAAGCAAAACAGCCACGGCGGCAAAAAGCGCCGCCAGAACCATCTTCTGCAGACGCGCCCGCAGAGGATTTTTTGTATCGATTTCAAAGAGCAGCACTTCGAACCAACTCCTTTATGATTTCACCGGATCCGGTGACATAAATTCAGTATCCTTAAAGCGTCTCATCATCTTTAAAGCATCAATTTAAAGCATCATTTTTAAATTTTCGTTGTCGGGTTGATTTTAATCTTCAATACCAGGCATGTCAATCTGTATTCATACATACATAAAACACCGGTGAGCGTAAAAGACGCTATATGATACAATGACCCTAACCTATCCTATCTGTGAATGGAGGCGAAAGTCGATGGAAGTCCGTTTTGTGTTGCGAGGTACAGAGATCGACGGGGGACTCAGAGGTTACATGGAGGGCAAAGTTGCCAAGCTGGAAAAATTTTTCAGTAAGATATTGAACAGCCAGGTGGTTATCAGCCTTCATAAGGGCAATTACAACGTGGAGACGACCGTGAACGCGAACGGGGTGATCCTGCGTGCGGAGGAAAACGCCAACGATCCCCGCAGGGCTTTCGATCTGGCCCTGAAAAATCTTGAGCGTCAAATCAAGCGTCATAATTCTTACCTCAAATCGAAGGGGCAGAACGAATCGACCCTTTCCTTCAGCGATTTTTCATTCAGCATCGAGGGGTTTGAAACCAGTCCGTCGAACGGCGAGGATTTTGCCATAGAGGATCCCGTCATCGAAAAGATCAAGAAAATCCCTCTCTATCCCATGGATCCTCGGGAGGCCGTCATGCAGATGGACCTGGTGGGACACAGTTTCTTCATGTTTCAAAATGCGGAAACCGGCGACGTCAATGTGGTTTACAAACGCCGGGATGGCAACTACGGCCAGCTGGAGCCCCTGAAGTAAAAATCAGTATTTCCACTGAATATTTATTCAATACCACACAAATGAACGGGGTGTTCAATCGAAATTGAGTTTTTCCCATAAATAAGCGTCTGTTGAACGTCTGTTTTTTAAAAACCTGCCTTGTAAGCAAAGAGGCAGGTTTTTTCATTTTGGATCAGGATATGTTCTTTATGAGTATCGCCAAATAAAGTGATAAAATAAAACATATTGTGTTGAATTGAAATTTACACTTGGGTTGTCGACTTTGAATTTAAATTTTCTTCATGTCGTGACGCGGGGGTAATTGTGGAGGATCAAACATGGTACGTAAAAGTGGTGTGCTCCTGCCCCTGAGTTCACTGCCATCAAAGTATGGAATCGGAGATATGGGTCCGGAGGCGACTCGTTTCATCGAGTTTTTAAAGAAGGCCGGCCAGAAGATATGGCAGGTTTTGCCTTTAAACGTCACTGACGACGGCCAGGGAAACTCTCCTTACAGTTCTCCTTCGGCTTTTGCCGGAAACCCGCTTTTGATAAGTCCTGAACTGATGGTGAACTCAGGGCTTCTGGACAGGGACGACCTGAGGGACGTCTCCGAGTTCTCGTCGGGAAGGGTCGACTATGAGCTGGTGCGGGCGTCGAGAAAGACGCTTCTGCAGCGGGCGTGGCTCAACTTCAAAAGCTCCCGGCGCCGGGGAGAATTTGACGATTTTTTTGTCAATAACCGTTACTGGCTGGAGGCCTACAGTTTTTTTGAGGCCATCAAACAGGACAGGGGAGGGCAGTGTTGGCTTGAATGGCCGGAAGGGCTGAAATTCCGGCACCATGAAGCCCTGCACCGCACCTGGGAAACCCTGTCGGACGTCATAGAATATCATCGATTCGTTCAGTTCGTTTTTTACAGTCAAATCGGAAAGCTCCGGGAATGCCTCGACCGGTTCGACATTGAGCTGGTTGGAGATATGCCCATCTACGTGACCCTTGACAGCGCCGACGTGTGGGCGAATCCCCATCTTTTCGAGCTGGATGAGAAGATGGAGCCCGTTTCCGTGGCCGGAGTTCCGCCGGACTACTACAGCGAAACCGGACAGCTCTGGGGAAACCCTCTCTATCGATGGGATGCCATGGCGGCGGACGGATTCCAGTGGTGGATGAACCGCCTCCATCACCTGTTGCGTTATTTTGATAAAGTGAGAATCGACCATTTTCGGGGGCTCATCGGCTACTGGACGGTGCCGGGAGGGGCCGCCACCGCCGAAAAGGGATTCTGGCGCAGCGCTCCCCACGAGCGTTTTTTCGAAAGGCTGTGCTGGGAGTTTCCCGAGCATCCATTCTGGGCCGAGAACCTGGGCTTCCTCACCCCTGAAATCGAACTCGCCCGAAAAGGCATGGGCCTGCCGGGGATGCTGGTGCTGCATTTTGCCTTCGATTCCCCCGCCGACAATCCCTACGCGCCCCACAACCATACCCCCGACAGCATCGTCTACACGGGAACCCACGACAACAACACGTCACTCGGCTGGTTCGAGGAAGACGCGACCCCCGTTGAAATTGCCAACCTCATTTTGTACCTCGGCAGAGAGATCTCCCGGGACACCATCTGCGGTGACATGATACGCATGGCGATGTGTTCCGTGGCGGAGACGGCCATTGTGCAGATGCAGGATTATCTTGAGCTGGATGCCCGGAGCCGGATCAACGTTCCTTCCACCCCCTCCGGAAACTGGGAGTGGCGTCTGACGCCTTCTCAGATCACCGATGAGCTGGCCGCCCGTATGCTGGAGATAACGAAACTCTACGGACGCTTACCCGCTGACCCCGTGAAAGTCATGATGGCGTAGTCTGAAGCGTCACTCGGCGTGTGCCGGGCGAACGAATTTATGAGATAATCTGTCATGATCCGCGAATCAGCACTGCTAATGGCGCAGATCCCTTGCAGGAGGGAAAGGAGCTTGTAAAATTATGATACCACGACTTCATCGCAGCGACCTTAGTAATTCTTTGAGAACACTGATGGAAAATGACCCCGCCTTCCGGCCTCTCGCCTATTTTTCCATGGAAGTGGGCCTGAAGGAGTCCATTCCCACCTATTCCGGCGGCCTTGGGGTGCTGGCCGGAGACATCCTGAAAAGCGCGGCCGACCTGAGCGTCCCCATGGCAGGGGTGACTCTGCTTTATCGCAAGGGCTATTTCGTTCAGGAGTTCAACGACGACGGCTGGCAGAAGGAAAAACCGGTCCAGTGGAATCCCGCTCACGAGTTGCGGCTGCTTCCCAACCGCGTTTCCATCACCCTGCAGGGCCGGGAAATTCAGATAGGCGTGTGGGTCTACGAAATCATCGGAGCCACGGGGTATCCCCTTCCGGTGTATTTCCTCGACACCGACTTCGAGCCCAACAATCCGGAGGATCGCAAGTTCTGCTGGTATCTTTACGGCGGAGACAATAATTATCGCCTCTGTCAGGAGTTCATCCTTGGCGTAGGCGGTCTTCGCATGCTGCGGGACCTGGGTTACATGAACATCGAAACCTTCCACCTGAACGAAGGACACGCCGGTTTTCTCACCCTGGAGCTGATGCGGGAGCAGGGATACTACGATCCGGATAAAATTCGGGAGCAGGTGGTGTTCACCACTCACACGCCGGTTCCCGCGGGGCACGATTATTTCGAGTTCGGGCTCATCGACCGGGCGTTTCCGCCGGATGCCCTCAGTACCATCAAGCGCATGATGCCCGACCTGCCAGGGGTTTCCATGACGGAGCTGGGCCTGCGCTACAGCCGCTACGTCAACGGCGTGGCGAAAAAGCACGCCGAGGTGAGCAACGCCATGTTCAAAATGGAAACGGTGGACTGGATCACCAATGGCGTTCATCCCACCACCTGGGTGAGCTCCGGAATGCGCCGGCTCTACAACAAACATATTCCAGGATGGGAGCAGGACCCCGGGCGTCTCGTTCAGGCCCTCACCATCCCGAAGGAAGAGCTTTGGGCGGCTCATCAGGCCGCGAAGCTTCGGCTCTTCGCCCGGGTTCTGGAAACCACGGGCAGTCAGCTGGACCCCGAAATTCTGACCCTTGGGTTTGCCCGCCGGGCCGCCACCTATAAACGGGCCGACCTCCTGTTTTCCGATCTGAAGCGGTTCATGGAGGTGGTGGGAGACCGGAAGGTGCAGTTTATTTTCGCGGGTAAGGCCCATCCTCACGACAACGGGGGGAAGGCCGTGCTTCAGAAGATCAAAAAGACGACCAAAGAGCTGGAGGACAAGGTTTCCATTGTGTTTATCGATAACTATAACATGGAAATCGCGTCTCTGCTGACTCAGGGCGTGGATCTGTGGCTGAACACGCCCATGCGTCCCAGGGAAGCCAGCGGAACCAGCGGGATGAAATGCACGTTGAACGGCATTATGAACTTTTCCGTTTTGGACGGATGGTGGATCGAGGGCTGGATTGAAGACGTCACGGGCTGGTCCATCGGGCCGGAGCCCAGCGCGGCCGATTACGACCGGCGTTACGACGAATCCCTGGACGCCATCGACCTCTACAATAAACTGGAGCAGAAAATCATACCCACCTACTATAACAATCATGAAAAATGGGTAAGCATGATGCAGCACACTATCGCCCTCAACGCCTCTTTCTTCAACACTCATCGCGTGGTTCGGGAGTACGCTTCGAAGGCGTATTTTATCGATTTCCGGGGAATGTAGGCGGGCTTTGAAATGGAAACGCGGCCTGCGCGGGTTCTCTTTGTAGGTACGGAGCTCTCTCCCTTCTCCAAAGTGGGAGGACTGGGCGATGTTATGGGGTCTCTGCCGAAGGCCCTGGCTCAGTGCGGCGTCGATGTTCGGGTGGTGACTCCCGCGTGGCCGGGTGTTTTGCAGAAAATTCGGGACAGAGGCTGTACCGTTGTCACGCTTCCTCTGCGGGTGACGGCGGCCTGTGCCTGGCGAACGGTGGAGGCCGCCATTCACTGTGTCGACGTGGATGGTATTCCCACGTATTTCCTGGAATCGGATTACTATGGGGGAGATATGTACCCCTGGACGCTGGACGCCGAGTCGGTACGACCTTTTGTGGTTTTCTGCACTCAGGCTTTGGAGCTGGGCAGAGTCATCGACTGGGAGCCCGATGTTTTTCACTGCCACGACTGGCCCACGGCGTATCTGCCCTGCGCTCTGAAGTGGCATCGTCATTATCGGGGACAATACCGGAAGGAGGGCCGTCCTGCCACCGTTCTGACTCTGCATAACGTGGCTCATCAGGGTATTTTCTCCCCGGGGCCCTTTTTTGAGGAGTCCGGGCTGGATCCGTCCTGTTTCAACATGAAGGAACTGGAATTTTATGGAGTGATCAATCTTCTGAAGGGAGGAATTGTGAGCTCCACGGCCGTCACCACGGTTTCTCCGCGTTACGCCTGGGAAATACAGACCTGGGAATCCACGCAGGTGCTGTCCGGGGTCATTTACGAGCAGCGTCACAAACTGCGCGGCATTCTGAACGGAATCGACGTGGACTACTGGAACCCGGAGACGGATCCGTTGCTGCCGGAGTGCTATTCGCTGGCTTCGCCGACGGGAAAACACGCCTGCCGAAAAGAGCTTTTGAAAAATACGGATTTCAGCCTCGACTGGGAAGGCCCTCTGGTGGTTTGCGTTTCCCGCCTCGTGGAACAAAAGGGGTTTGACATCATTCTTCCCGCGCTCAGGCACATTGCGACTCTCGGGGCAAAGTTCATTTTTCTGGGCAGCGGACACAGCTGGATCGAGAGCGCCCTGCGTGAAGCGGTGACGTCTCATCGAGACTCGCTGTGTTTTTTTTCCGGGTACAACGAACCTCTGGCGCACCTTCTTTACGCCGGAGGCGACATCTACCTGATGCCCTCGCTTTTTGAGCCCTGCGGTCTTTCCCAGATGATAGCCATGCGTTACGGAACCGTTCCGGTGGTTCGGGAGGTCGGAGGTCTGATCGACACTGTGACCGATGTGGATGCGGAAGGGGGCGGCAACGGCTTTACTTTCCTGACGTACGATACCCAGGGAATGTTATGGTCTTTACGCAGAGCTGTCGAACGTTTCAGGAACACGAAAGCCTGGAAAAAAATACAGACCAGAGGAATGAAGGAAGACTTTTCCTGGAAAAAGTCGGCTTTGCTCTATCGGGGTTTGTATCAGGCTATTCTGAAAGAAGGTGGATAACATGTACGGAGGGAAATATGGGCGCGTGTTGGGGCTTGTGCTCGCCGGAGGCAAGGGAGAACGCCTGATGCCTCTGACGCGTTATCGGGCGAAACCGGCCGTGTATTTCGGAGCGAAGTATCGTATTATCGATTTTGCCCTCTCCAATCTCGTCAACAGCGGGATCTTTGCCATCTATGTCCTTGTTCAGTTCAAGAGCCAGTCCCTGAACGAGCACATCGAGCGAGGCTGGCAGTTTGGCGGAGCCCTGCGGGGTCGCGATTTTTTCGTGACTCTCGTTCCCGCGCAAATGTGGCGTGGAGAGCACTGGTTTCAGGGCACGGCGGACGCCGTTTTTCAGAACCTCCATCTCATTTCCATCTTTCGGGCGGATTTAGTCTGCATTTTTGCCGCGGACCACATCTACAAGATGGACGTTGAGCAGATGCTCGCCCGTCACGTGGACCGCAAAGCGGACGTTACCGTCGCCGCCAACGTTGTTCCTGCGTCGGAAGCCCATCAGTTCGGCTGCATCAAAACCGACAGCTCGGGGCGTATCATCGAATTTCTCGAAAAACCCACAGTTCCGCCGGAAATTCCCGACAATCCGGGATTTTGCTATGTTTCCATGGGCAACTACATTTTCAGACGCGACATCCTGGAGGAGTCGCTGGTTTTTGATTCTCAGCAGCCCACGAGCCACGATTTCGGCCGCGACATCATTCCAGGGCTGGTGCAGCAGAACGCCAGGGTTTACGCCTATGATTTTTCGACGAACGTGCTGCCCCGTTCCGCGCGGGAAATCGAGCACACTCACCAGTGGCGCGAGGACAAGCCCTACTGGCGCGACGTGGGAACGATCAAAGCCTACTGGCAGGCCCATATGGAGCTGCTTTCCTACGATTCGGAGATGACGCTCTACAACCCCCTCTGGCCAATACGTACGGTCTCCTTTGCGGATCCTCCGTCCTATTCCTATCCCGTGGAGGGGCAGGACTGCACGGTCAACCGCGTTCTTCTGGCGGAGGGCAGCCGTATTCTCGGCGCTCAGGTCCACAACTCCGTGCTGTCCCGCAACTGTGTGATCCAGCCGGGCTCTCGCGTCGAGGAGAGCATTATCGGTCAGGGTGTTGTCATCGGGAAAAACTGCCGTATTCGGCGCGCCATTATCGACGCCCACAACAACATTGCGGACAACACCGTTATCGGGGAGGACCCGGAGGCCGACGCCCGTAATTATTCCATCGACCCCGGTTCGGGCATCGTAACCCTGGGGATGCCGCGCATCCAGTATCAGAAGGACATCGACGAAAAGGCGATCGACACTTTTTCCTGGACCACATTTTCCTGATTGAACAAAATTATTGAACAAAATTTTTTGATGGGCTGATTCCAGCGGCAGTGCAGAACAGAGCGAGCGCGGCTTCCGATTGACAGAGGAAGCCGCGCTTTTTGCATGACGCTGATCTTTTTCGGAAAAAATCGGATTTTCGCCTGCGTGATGACACCGAGGACAAAAAAGAAGGCACAGGTTATAAAAAGAGTGAGGGAGTTGCAGGGGTTTCACAGAACTCCGTCAGAGAAAGGTCGCGCGCGCAACAGTTATCAATATGATCGTGATGATTGTGGCAAAAATATAAATCGTGATAAAAATGATAAATGGGGAAAACCGATAATGAAAATCAAAACGAAACTGCTTTTGCTGTCGGGTATTGTCGTGGTGCTGGTGCTGTCGCTCATTGGAATCATGTACTTCAGAACATCGCGTATCGCCTCGGGCCTTGTCGATACGGAGGCGATGCAGACCGTTCAGCACCTGAGCGATGCTGTGGACACCTATTTTACCTTCATAAAGAGCATCGGCGACAATATCGCTCCGGTGGTCCGGCAGTTGTTTGCCGAAGACGGAAGCATCGACAGAAAGCACCTGGAGACGGCTCTGACCGATGCCCTGAATCAGAATATAAAGCAGGATGTGTTCGACCTGTACGCCGGCATTGAAAAGGATGGTTCCACCACGGGCTGGGACGCACCCGCGGCCTACGATTCCCGAACCCGCCCCTGGTACAGGAATGCCGTGGCGGCAGGGAAAACGGTGGTCACTCCGCCGTATCTCGACGCCAATACGGGAAAAATCATCCTGTCCACGGGAACTCCCATATATGGAGCAAATAACAAACTTTTGGGCGTCATCGGCATTGACGTATCCCTGGAGAAAATTGGCATGAAAATCCGGAACGCCAAAGTATTTGGAGCAGGATACGGTATTCTTCTGGCTTCGGACGGCCTGGTTCTGGAGCACCCCACATCGTCTTTCATCGCGGAGGAAAATCTGGCCAAAACCAGCAGTAATATCCATGAAGACCTGGCGGAGTTGGGACGACAGATGATCGCCGGCGGCAGCGGCTTCGGGGATTACGAATGGCAGGGGAGCTCTCGAAGGCTTTATTATACCACGGGCGAGGCCGGGTACGTCTCGGCGCTGATGTTTCCCAAAGAGCAGCTGTCCGTTATCGTTCGAAATGCGACGACGGTGCAGATCGTGATCGGCGTGACCGCCATGGTTTTTTTGATTGTCTGTATGTTTTGTACAATCCTCAGCATAACAAAACCCATGAGAGCCGTTCAGGTAACCGCCGAACGCATGGCCTCTCTGAATTTGACGCCGGACCCTGAAGCCGTGAAAATCGTCGCGAAACTCAACCCCCAAACGGAACTGGGCTCCATGGTGACGGCGATGCGGCACATGCGCGATGCCTTTATCGACATCGTGGGTTCCGTCCGGGACGAGGTGAAACAACTGGCATCCTCCTCGAATTCTCTGGATAGCCTGAGGCTGGAGGCCACAACCGAAGTCGAGGATGTGGGCAAATCCGCTGTGAATGTTGAGCGTTTGGCCAGGGACGCTCTGAGTTCCGTTGAAAATACAGTCCTCTCCGTTCAGGAAGTGACCCAGGCCGCGACGATGACGGCTGTTTCGGCGACGCGGGGGGCTGAGGCCTCAAACGCAACCTCGGAACTCAGCGCCTCCGTTGCCGCGATGATGAATGCTTTCGTCGAAGAACTGCAGGGAGTTGGCGTCGCTTCCGCCGAAAACCGTCAGGGAATGATGGAGGTTGGCAGTTCCGTAACCGCCATCGCGGAGTTCGTCATCACGATTCGGAACATTGCGAGCCAGACCAACCTGCTGGCTTTGAACGCCGCCATCGAAGCGGCCCGGGCGGGAGAAACCGGACGGGGATTTGCCGTGGTGGCGGACGAAGTGCGCAAACTGGCGGAAGAATCCAATATCGCCTCCCACCACGTGGCGGAAATGATAGAAAAACTGGAGCTGGGAACCCGGAACGCCGTCACCTCCACTCAGGAGTCCGCGGAGATTATCGCAGCCATCATGACAAGGGCCAAAGAAACCCAGGCAAGTCTGAAAAATGCCCTGACAGAGATCGACAAGGTCAACGAGGCCGTGCAGACCATTGCGGCGGCGGCAGAGGAGCAGGCGGCCTCCAGCAACGAAATCGCGGAATCCTCCAGACAGGCGCAAAACAGTATAGGCAACGTCAGCAATGAAATCTCCGCTATTTCACAGTCCGCGGGGTACACGCAGGAAGCGATCCGGAAGGTAGCGGAGGAAGCCGAAAACGTGGCCGCCATTTCTGAGCGTCTTGAGGAGATGATGGAGCGTTTCATTACCGATGAAATGGAAGAGTTCGGCGATAAAGCTGAAATTGCCGTTCTTCGTCGGGCAAAATAATACTCCCCCGTATCTTCCGGAAGCCTTCGGGCGCTGCCTGAGAAAATTCTGCAAGGTGCAAGGGCCGAGCCTGGTGCGCCCGGCCGTTATTTTATCGTTTGGAAAGCTTTGTGAGCATATCCCGGGTCATGGCATCCAGGTCGAATTTAGGAGAGAAGCCCCATTCTTCACGAGCGGTGGAACAGTCCAAAGAATCGGGCCAGGAATCCGCTATGGCCTGCCTTTGGGGATCTACGTCGTAGGAGAGGGTGAAATCCGGGATAACTTTCCGAATAGATCCGGCAATGCCCTCCGGATCAAAGCTCATGGCGGAAATGTTGAAGGCGTTGCGGTGCTTCAGCTTTTGTGGATTGGCCTCCATCAGCTGCACCACGGCCTCCAGCGCGTCAGGCATGTACATCATATCCATAAAACTGCCCCGGGCGATGTAGCTCCTGTATTCCTTTTTTGCGAGGGCATCGTAATAGATGTGGACGGCGTAATCTGTGGTTCCGCCTCCGGGAAGCGCCTCGTAAGAGATAAGCCCCGGAAAACGCAGGCCTCGCGTATCCATTCCATATTTTTTGTGATAATAGTCGCAAAGCAGCTCTCCTGCCACTTTTGCGACGCCGTAAATGGTTTCGGGGCGCTGTAAGGTGTCCTGAGGCGTGTTCCTGGCCGGGGTTCCCGGACCGAAGGCCGCTATGGAACTGGGAAAGAAAAACGAGCAGTTTCGCGCCCGGGCCGCTTCCAGCATGGTGTAAAGCCCGTTCATATTCGTGTCCCAGGCCAGCTGGGGACGCATTTCTCCTGTGGCGGAAAGGACGCCCGCCAGATGGATGACGGTATCGGCCTTCGTTTGTTCCAGCAGAGCCGCCGCCGCCGCGCCGTCCCGGGCGTCCAGAATCGCAAAGGGGCCCTCTTCGGAAAAGGAGCCCGAAACCCGTTTTATGTCCGTTGCGGTAACATTGCTCTCGCCGTAGATTTTTCTGAGATGCCGCGTCAGCTCAATGCCAATTTGACCGTTGGCTCCGGAGATCAGTATTTTTTTCATTTTATTTCGCCTTATTTCGTCAAAATTCCCATATCTTTGCCGATGGACGTAAAGATCTCGACGCCCCGGTCCAGGTCCTCCCGGGAATGGACGGCGCTGACCATGACGCGGATGCGGGCGGTTCCTTTGGGAACGGTGGGGAACACGATGGCGGTAGCGAAAATTCCTCTCTCGAAAAGTTTAACGCTGAAATCTTTTGCCGTCTGGGCTTCTCCGATGATGACGGGCGTTATGGGCGTCTCGCTCTGGCCCACGTCGAACCCCCGGCTCTTCAGCTGAGCCTTTAAATAGTTGCCGTTGTCCCAGAGTTTGCGGACCAGATCGTCGTTTTCTTCCATGATCTCCACCGCCGCCAGGTTGGCTGCCACGTCCGGTACGGTGAGAGCGCTGCTGAAAAGGTTCGGGCGGGCTTTCTGCCGCAGAAATTCCACCAGCGTCGCGCTGCCCGCGACCATTCCGCCCATGACTCCGAAAGCCTTGGACATCGTGCCGATTTCGACGTCGACTTTGCCGTGCAGACCGAAGTGATCCACGATCCCACGTCCGCCCCGACCCAGCACGCCTTCTCCGTGAGCGTCATCCACGGCCACCATTGCGCCGAATTTTTCGCTGATTTTCACGATCTCCGGCAGTCGGGCCACGTCGCCGTCCATGGAAAATACTCCGTCGGTAATGACCAGTTTTTTCCCGGAATGAGAGGCGTTTTCTTCGAGTTTTTGGGTCAGATCGGCCATGTCGGAGTGCTCATACCGCAGGGTTTTTGCTTTGGAGAGCCGGCAGGCGTCGATGATGGACGCGTGATTCAGTGAATCGCTGAAGATCAGGTCTCCTTCTCCCATCAGCGTGGGAACTACGGTGAGGTTGGCGCAGAACCCCGACTGAACCACGATGGCCGCCTCGGCCCCCTTGAAGCTGGCCAGCTTTCTTTCCAGCTCCAGATGGAGATTCATGGTTCCCGCGATGGTTCGCACCGCTCCCGGTCCAACTCCATATTTTTCGATCGCTTCTCTGACTCTGGCGCATAATTTCGGATGATTGGCCAAACCCAGATAATTGTTGGAGCAGAGGTTCAGATAATCTTTGCCCTCAATTTTCACCCAGGCGCCCTGGGGACTTTCCAGCACTCGAATGTTGCCATAAAGCCCGTCTCTTTTCATCTGGTCCAGTGTTTCTCTCATGAACGTCGTTGAAACTGCCATCTGTCATCCCTCCATACTCGTCGTCAAACTCAGGGGGAGCGCAACCGGCCTCCCCCGGTTCAGGCAATTTTCCTCAGTGTGTCACAGAAAACGGGAAAGAACAAGGTGAACACAAAGGAATATAAAATATATTCGGAGTTCGAGCCTCTGACGGGGTATAATCCAGATTGGACGTTGCCCGAGAACCGTTACAGACGAAGGGTGTGAAACGACATGACAAACGAATGTACACCTGGCAAAGATCCGTTGCAGGAGCTGATTCCCGCGCAGATGCAGAATAACTCTGCTTCCTATTATATTGCCAATGTTCTGCGCGAGGCCATTTACCGCGGGATTTTGCTGGAAGGGGAAGCTCTTCATCAGAGTCAGCTGGCAGAACGCCTTAACGTCAGCCCTATTCCCCTGCGGGAAGCGTTACGCCTCCTGGAAATGGAGGGACTCGTGGATTTTCACGGCAGAAGGGGAGCGACGGTGACGAAGCTGACCCTTGAGGAAGCCCGTGAGATTTACGAAATGCTGACCGCTCTGGAAGTCAGTGTTTTGCGAATTGCGCTGCCTTCGATTTCAGACGAGGTCGTGGCAGCGGCAGAGGCTCTGCTGGACAGAATGGAAACCGAACCGGACTGCATGGTCTGGCGAGAGCTGAATATCGAATTTCACAATACTCTTCACGAACCGGCGGACCGTCCTCTGACCCTGGACATGATCGCCCGCCTGCGTCAGCAGATCGACCGCTATGTTCGTCTGCACCTGGAGTCCATGCGGGAAGAATCTCAGCAGCAGCACCGGAAAATCCTGGAGGCCGTCCGGGCGGGAGACCTGGAAGCCGCCACCGCCGCGCTGGAGTTTCATCTGAAAAACACCTCCCGGGACCTGCAAACCCACATGCGTGTAAGAGATTGATGTTTCATACCAATTTGAAATAAAAGGCCTAAAGTTAGAATAGCTAAAAGCAGTGATATTCAAACATTAGCTTCTTCATTAACGCTCGGTTGAAAGCAAATTGGTATCAATCATATACGTATGAATGTTCAATGAACATTTCAATTAATGGATGCTCGGCGAGGTGATAATTGTGCCAGTCAATTCTTTTGAAGATTACCCTTTGACATGGAAACCGAAACTGGATAGAAGCAACAGATCTTTATATCAAAGTTTAGCCCGTCAATTAGAACAGGATATTACAGACGGGGTAATTAAACCCGGTACAAAACTGCCTCCACAAAGGGAGCTTGCCGATTTCCTTGATCTGAATGTAAGCACAGTATCAAAAGCCTTTAAGTTGTGCGAGTTAAAGGGGTTATTATCTGCTACGGTTGGAAATGGAACATTCGTGTCTTACGGTGCGCTTACAAATAGGCGACTTGTATCGGAAAATATTGATGGTAACATCGATATGGGCGCCACCGTTCCAGAGTCGTCGGGCAATGCGGTTTTAATGCAAATGCTGAAGGAGATTACCAATAACGCCCAGGCTGTCGATCTGTTCAGCTATCAAACAGATCGGACAATGGGATGGCAAAAAGATGCGGCAGTTAGATTGTTAAGCTGTTGTGGTCACAATATTGACCGCGAACAAGTCCTGTTTGCCAGTGGCGGGCAAAATGCGCTGTCCGCCGTTCTCGCCGCTGTATTCAAACGCGGTGACAAAATTGCTGTGGACGAACATACCTATCCAGGGATCAAAACCGCAGCCGCAATGTTGGGAATACAGCTAATTCCTGTTCCTCAGGGTGATGAAGGCATGGATGTGAGCGCCCTGGAAACGATATGCAACCGGGAAAGAATGAATGGCATATACGTTATTCCGGCTTGCCATAACCCCACTACGATTACAATGCCGGAAGCGCAAAGGATGGAAATTGCAAAGGTTGCGACACAGCATGATTGTATTTTGATTGAAGATGGAACCTATCAGCTTATGGAAACCGGCATGACCGCCATATCTGACTATATTAAAAATAAGGGCATTTACATCGCTACCTTATCAAAAGTAATAGCCCCCGGACTTAGAATAGCATATCTGTCAGTGCCGCCGCTTTATAAAAGTGCCGTTTCGGACGCACTTTATAATTTGAATGTATCGGTTGTTCCCTTGATGGCGGAATTGTCAGCTCGTATTATAGCTTCCGGGCAATTTGAAACTATAATTGAAAACCATAAAGATAATACGGCATTGCGAAGCCTGGTCGTCGATCAATGGCTCTCAGGAGAAATATGCCGAGGAAAAGAAACAGATATTTTTCGATGGCTGCTGTTGCCTGAAAGACATACAGGTAAGGGATTTGAAGATATTGCGCTTTCAAAGGGTGTCCAGGTTTATGCGGCAGAAAGGTTTGCCATAGGCAAAACACCCCCTGCTCATGCCGTTCGGCTTTCCATCTGTGCTCCCAAAGACTTGGAACAGCTTGAAAAGGGGATAAAAATATTAGCGGAGCTGATCGAGTCCTGATGGAGCGCCTGAAACTGAGGTGTACAATTCATTCACTTAAAAATAGGTGCAGTAACATTAAAAGCAGGAAGTTGTAAATTTTATTTCCAGGCACTGCCTGAGCATCGTTAAAACATTGTACGCCGTACAATAAATATATTGTGTGGCGTATTTTTCTATATTAATATTAGGGAAGTTAGAATTAAAAGAATATAAAGAAGCTTAAAAATAAATATAGAGAAGGAGCGCAAAAATGAAACAATATGTAGTTGACGCATTTACGGACAGGGTATTTGGCGGCAACCCTGCCGCTGTCTGCATTCTGGATGCCTGGCTCTCGGATGAACTGATGATGAAAATTACAGCAGAAAACAACCTCTCTGAAACAGCTTTTGCCGTTAAAGAGGGGAATGTCTGTCATCTGCGCTGGTTCACGCCGGGCGGCGAAGTGGAACTCTGCGGCCACGCCACCCTGGCCACCGCCTATGTCATTTTCCGCTTCGTGCGGCCGGAGTTGACGACAGTGGCTTTCGACACTCTGAGCGGGCGGCTGACGGTGGAGAAAAACGGCGATATGTTGACGATGGATTTTCCGTCTTTCCAACTCACGCCCATTCCTGTCACAGAAGACATGGCCGCGGCTCTGGGCGTCATGCCCGTTGAGGCGTACATGGGCGCGGACCTGGTCTGTGTGCTGGAGAATGAGGCTCAAGTCCGGGGGGTCACGGCAAATCAGGAACTCATCCGCAGGATGGAGGGACTGTGCCTGCATATCACCGCCTTGGGCGAACAATATGATTGCGTGACCCGATCCTTTGCCCCGAAATGTAACGTGGCGGAAGACCCTGTCTGCGGAAGAGGGCATTGTCATGTGGTGCCGCTGTGGGCGGGGAAAACCGGCTCTAATGAATGGACAGCGTATCAGGCTTCCGCCCGGGGCGGTGTCCTTTACTGTCAATACTTGGGGGAACGCATTCTATTGAGCGGGAAAGCTGCGCTTTTCTCCGAAGCTGAAATTTACGTAAACGCTGATTAGAGCCAACTGCGCTGAATCTGCCTGCGCAGATCTGACGAAAATTCAGCGCAGCTGCGGTGCATTCGACCGCTTAGTTTTATACCAATTTGCTTTCAACCGAGCGTTAATGAAGAAGCTAATGTTTGAATATCACTGCTTTTAGCTATTCTAACTTTAGGCCTTTTATTTCAAATTGGTATTATTGGCTTTAATCGGCACTTCACAATATGACGCTGAAAGGACCTCTTATGATGAAAGACGGGAATAAATTGAACGTCATTTTTAGAGTTGTTCTTCTGACTTTCGCGGGCGTATTGATTTACGCCATGAGCGCCGGCATCAGAAATAATTACGGGATCATGCTCCATTCCATTATCGACAGCTCCGGAACCTCCTTCGCCTCCGTCAGTTTTGTGCTGGCCGTGGGACAGTTGATATTCGGCCTGGTGCAGCCTCTGTTCGGGATTATGGCCGCGAAGAAAGGAAACGTGTCTGTTCTCGTCTCGGGCATCGCGCTCATGCTCGTCGGAATGGTCCTTACACCGTTATGCAAATCGATCGCTCCGCTCATTCTGTGTTTGGGCTTCATACTGCCCGCCGGCACCGGAGCGCTTTCTTATGGAATCATCATGGGGACGCTCACGCCCAAAATTCCGCCCCGGTCGGTTTCTGCCGTTTCGGGGATCGTGAACGCGAGCAGCGGCGTCGGCAACACAGCCCTGTCCCCTGTCATCAATTCGCTGATAAGGACCGGCGGCCTCATGCACGGAATGCTCGTTCTGGCCGTTCCCCTGTCTCTGATGCTGCCCGTATCGCTTTGGATGGGCAAAAAGGACAAAAAGCAGGTTCGGTCCGGGGAAAATCTTTCTCCCTCGTCTTCCTCGCATTTAGCGGAAGACCGGGTAAACATCAAAGCGATGTTCCAAAGGGCTTTGAAAAGCAAAACTTACATCTATCTCATGCTCGGTTTTTTTACCTGCGGCTTTCACATGGCGCTCATCACCAATCACCTCCCCACACAAATCCGTTCCTTCGGATTTTCCCCCGAAGCCGTAGCTTACGCCTTTTCGGTTTACGGCGTCGCGACGATAGTTGGCTCGGTTTTAAGCGGAAGTCTGTGCGGAAAATTCAAAATGAAAAACGTTCTTGGGTTTTATTATGGCTTACGGCCCATAACCATTCTGCTTTTTCTGGTGGTTCCCAAAACTTTGCCGACCGTGACGCTTTTCACGGCGTTGTTCGGGTTCTCAGGCGCGGCAACCGTCCCTCCCGTGTCGGGGATCATCAACAGGGTCTTTGGCGCGGGCAGCATCGCCACGCTGTATGGTTTGGTCTTCTTTGTCCACCAGATCGGCGGTTTTTTCGGAGCGTGGTTTGCCGGGATATGTTTTGAGGCGACAAAAAGCTACACGGCGGTATGGACCGCTGCCATCGTGTTCGGCATCGCGGCTTCCGCCGTCAGCCTGGCGATAAAAGAAACCGAAAGCGACCGATAAATCAGGAGGGTTTTTCATGGAAGCATTGCAGGGTTTGAAAGTGATTGAATTGGGACATGCGGTTGCGGGGCCCTTTTGCAGTTGCCTTTTGGCGGATTTTGGAGCAGATGTATTGAAAATCGAGGCGCCTGGAAGCGGAGACATGTTGCGCGGGATGGGACTGTTTCCCAATCTGTGGTTTACCGTGGAAGACCGCAATAAAAAATGTGTAACTTTGGATATAAAAAGCGAACGAGGTAAGGAATTATTCACAGATTTACTGCGAGATGCCGACATTCTGATACAAAATATGCGTCCTGGAACACTGACAAAATTGGGTTTCCCCTGGGATCGGTTACAGGAAATTAATCCACGTTTGATCCTGGTCAATATTTCAGGTTATGGACAGGATGGCCCTTACAGAGATAAGCCTGCTTTTGATCGAATAGGCATGGCGCTGGGCGGTTTGACTCATGTGACGGGTTATAGAGATGGTCCACCGACCAGAACCGGCATAGCTTTGGCAGATTTTACGGCGGGCATTTTTGGCGCGATGGGAGCTCTTATTGCAATTTATAACAGAGATGTGGTGGAAACAGGGCGAGGTCAGCAAATCGATTCCACTCTGTATGAAAGTATCTTGCGTCTCATGGAATCTGGTTTAGTGGAATATTCTTACGCGGGCATTGTAAAGACGAGAAATGGTAATCGTCATATAGCGACGGTGCCTTCTGGTCATTACCTTACTAAAGATGAACAGTATCTGGTCATGGCCGTAGGAGGAGACAAACTGTTTCAAAAGTTTGCAAATCTGATTGATATGCCTGAATTACTTAAAGATGAGCGATTCAACACGATGAACGCCCGTGCTGTACATCATGACGAAATGGAACAGATTGCGGAAGCCTGGGTTAGGGAGCATACGATCCAGGAGTGTCTGGATATATTAGGCAATGACATTCCCTGCAGTAAAGTTTTCACTGTTGAAGATATGTTCAAAGACCCGCATTTTGCCGCCAGAAATGATATTATCAGCCTGGAGACTGAGCAATTCGGCAAACTTTCGATGCAGAATGTAACGCCCATACTTTCTGAGACGCCAGGGCATGTCCATTGGGCTGGCCCGAAAATGGGATCTTATAATGAAAAACTTTATCTTGAAGAACTCAAACTGTCGCGGGAGGAATATGACCAGTTGCGCAGCGAGGGGATTATATGACCGATTACTATAAGCGGCCCTGAAGGGCGGGCTTTGCGACCCGCCCTTGATACCGGTCAGAAAGTATTCCTCAGTGCGGAGCCCTGTCGAAGAACGGAGATTTTCCTGAAACAGACAGAGGAACGCCCATAATCATTTTATATTCGCCAAGCAACCCCAGAGAAGCGGCGGCTTTCCCGATGGTAAACATGATTCTGCTGTCCACCCGATTGTCCGCAACGAGCGCGACGGCCGACCCCAGCGCGATCCCCAGGTCAAGAGGCGTATAAATACACGTCGCTCCGGCTTCCGAGCAGGCTTTACAGCCCGAAAAACCGCAGAGTGTGCATAATTCTTCCAGTCCTCTGACCTCGTATTTGGCGCCGACAATTACGACAGCTGTGCTCGCGTCCACGTTCCCCGCGTCGCGGATAAAAAATTTCCCCTCTTCTCCGAAGCTTTTTCCGAGGCGCCTCATTTCATCCGCCAGTTTTTTCTTCTCTTCACCCGTCAATATTCCCGTTTCCAAATGGTCCGTTCCGCAGGCCTTGGGCGCGGTTCGCACCGCCGCGCATACGGAATAAGCCAAATTCAAAACCGCCTGTTCCTCCGCTTTTTTCGAGTCAATCATCGTATATCCCCCCTTGGATAACTTATGAGAATACATTATCACAGATACGACAATTTTCTTGACAATGTCGGAGAATATGATAAATTAAGCAATGAGAAATAATCTGGTTTATATAGACGCTACATACAAAGCAGAATATCTCGGATTCGGATTTTGGCGGCAGTTTTGCGAAAAACCGAAAGCAGGGGGTTTTCTGTGTGTGAAGTCAATCAAAGCCCTCTTACAGCGAAGGGGGCTTTTTTTATTTGTGTTTCACGTGTTTCACAAACCTTAACGGAGGTGTTGCGTGTTATGGGTAAGCCTATAGTGGCGCGTTGGGAATGGCGCACATTCGGGGCGGGGTTCGGACCGGCGGAGGACAAAATACGCGCTTACGAGCAGGGCAATTTCAAGGAGAGCGGGGAAGACTACATTTTATCCCGCAAAAGCGACGAAAACACCAAGATTCGTGACGATTTGATGGACATAAAGTCCCTCCAGAAGGTGGACGCCCATAAGCTGGAGCAGTGGCTGCCCGTTATGAAGGAAGGTTTCCCCATCGGTTTGGAGGCGCTGAAAAAACTTTTCGCCATTTTCAAAGTTCCGGAGCCCATCTATGGCCGTACGGAGTACACGTACGACCAGTTTATCAAAGAACTGATCCGCCCCAACGAGAACCTGCGTCTGGTGGACGTCAAAAAGAAACGTTACATTTACGTCATCAATAACTGTATCGTGGAAATTGCAGAAACAATCTTCGACGGCGTGGCGCTGAAAACGATCTGTGTGGAACACGAAGATCCCGAAAACGTCTATAAAACGGTGGTCGAGCTGGGATTGAAGGATTACCCCAACATCAACTATATCCAGGCCATGAAAAAGACCGTCGGTATGGCCTGACCGCGGTCCTGAGTCGAAGGAGACACGCATAATGGGAGAAATCAAAGCGGTCATAGATATCGGTACGGGTTCGATTAAATTTCACGTGGCGGAGAAAAATGGAGGAACTCTCAAAGTTCTGAAAGACGCCAACAACATTGCCCGTCTCGGTGAAGGATTGAAGGAAACGGGTTCCATCGCGCCGGACGCGCTGGAGCGCAACGCCGTCGCCGTGGCTGAATTCGCGGATACGGCGCGTTCGCTGGGCGCAGCGGAAATTGTGGCGGTGGGGACGATGGCGCTGCGCACGGCGAAAAACGCGGCCGCTTTCATCGACCGGGTGAAAGAACTGGCAAAGGTCGGAGTCCGGGTCATTCCCGGCGACGAAGAGGCCCGACTCTCCTATATCGCCGTTATGTCGGGAATCGACGTGGGAGGTAAAAACCTGGTCACCTTCGATACCGGCGGAGGAAGCACGGAGTTCGTCTACGGCAGAGGCGAAACGATGCTGAAAAAATTCAGCGTCAGCCTGGGTGCGGTTCGTCTCACGGAACAGTTCTTCAATGCCGATCCCGTAGCGGCCGGCAGCGTGAGCGAGGCCGAAGCCCTCATCGAAAAAGAGCTTGCGGCGGGCGGCGTCGACGGGCAAACAGATTTCCTCGTGGGCATGGGAGGGACGGTCACCAGCATCGCCTCCGTGAAACATAAAATGGCGGTCTATGACCCGGACGTGGTGCAGGGTTCGTCTCTTACCGCCGGAGACATCGCCGCGCAGATCAGAGACTATGAAGGAAAAACCCTGGAAGAGCGAAAAAAAATCGTGGGCCTTCAGCCGAAGCGCGCCGATGTGATTCTGGCGGGAGCCTGCATCGTCAGAGTCATCATGAAAATGCTGGGGGTCGAAAAGCTGACGGTGAGCGATCGGGGACTGCGGCACGGACTGATGTATGAATTAATGAAATAAAATTCTTAAATAAAGTAAAGAAAAAAGAAAGGAGAATTTTATCATTATGATGAAAAAATCTTTGTGGCTTGCGGTGATGTGCGCGATCGTTATGTCCGCCTCGGCGGCTTTTGCCGCGTACCCCGACAAACCGATCAAAATCGTCAACTACGTGGGACCGGGAGGGCTGATGGACGTTACCAGCCGTAAATTTATCGCCGTCGCCCAGAAGTACACCGACGCGACCTTTGTGGTGGAAAACAAGGAAGGGGCGGGCGGACTTATCGGTATTGAGGCGGTTCTGGAACAGCCGGCGGACGGCTATACCGTTTTTGCTCCAACGACTTCCGTAATTTTGAAAGTTCTGACCTCGAATAAGGACATCGATCAGTACATATGGAGCTTTGAATGGATTGCCATGCTGATGCGGGATCCGGAATGCCTTATTGGTTCCGTCAAAAACCCGGTTCACGTTTGGGCTGACGTCGTAAAGGACGCCAGGGAGAAAAATGGCGCTCAGATATGGACCGGTCCCGCTGCTGGAGGCAACGACCACATCATGGCAATGAAAACATGGGCTGTGGCAGGCATTAAAGGCAAATACGTCCCTTATAAATCCGGACCTGAAGCCATGCTTGGCGTTCTCGGCGGACAGGGCGTCGTGTACGTGGGTAACCCCGCGGACATCGGCGGTCGGGAGGGGTTCAACATCATCGCCGTCTCCTCCAAAGAGCGGCTGAAGGTTTTTCCCGACGCTCCGACCTTCGGAGAACTGGGACTGACGGGCATGGACGACGAGACCATGTGGCGGGGCTTCTGCGTGAAGAAGGGAACCCCGGAAGAGGCTATGGTCTGGTGGGAAAACCTTCTGAAGAAAGTCGCGGCGGACCCCGAGTGGCGCTCTTACCTGGAGGCCGACGGCATCGAAGTGGTGGACTGGGGCCGGGAAAAATTCACGGAGCAGGTTAAGAAGGACGTGGAAGACTCTCTGCTTTATCTGAAGGAGTACGGAATCATTAAATAAAAACCGGCGGCAAAGAATTTCTGTTTTTCTGTTCATTTTCATTTCAATCTCCCAGGCGGGGAATGGAGGACAGAAATCCTTCCCCGCAATATAAATATTATTCAAAAATCATGAGGTATTGCACAAGGCAATGCCCTGCAGGAGGCGATTGAGTTGACGAAGGATCTGTACTTTTTTTTAGCGGGTTGCGTTGTCCTGTTATTCCTCGTGGTTGGGGCGGCGTTTCGTTTCGGACGCAGGGAACGTTCAGGGCAGATCGTGGTCGCAGTCGTCCTGCTGGAGATTGCCGGGCTCTTCATCTGGATGGCGGTGAACCTCGAAATATCGCCGCTTATGGACTCGAACCCGTCGACCGTGCCCATCACCTGGGCAGCGGCGCTGGCTTTCTTCGCCTTCTATCAGCTCTCTCGCGTGTGGAAGGGCGAAACGCCGCCCGATCCTGAAACGGGCCGCATCGACAAGGTAATATTGACGATTGTTCTTGTGGTTGCCTGCATTTGGGGAATCGAATATCTGGGGTTCTATATCGCCACTTCAGGATTGATTGTGCTGATGTTGCTGATTTTGGGCGAGTATCGCTGGAAAACGCTCCTTTTATCTCCCGCGGGCTGGTCTCTTTTCTCGTGGCTCACCTTCGAAAAACTGCTGCGACTGGGTCTGCCGGTCGGAAAATTCTGGCTGTAGGGGGCGTGAACGATGAGCATTTTATCCCACCTTTATGAAGGCCTGGTGCCCCTTCTTGGCGTGAAACCGCTTCTTGTCATTCTGGCGGGGGTTGTCGTCGGCATCCTGGGCGGCGCCATGCCCGGAATTTCCCCTTCCATGGCGGTGGCGCTCCTTCTGCCCTTTACGTTTGGCATGTCGCCCGAGCTGGGCATCGTCATGCTCTGCGCCATCTACCTGGCGGCCAACTACGGCGGCTCCATAACGGCGGTGATGATCAATACCCCTGGGACTCCGTCGGCGGTGGTGACGGCCTTTGACGGCTATCCCCTGGCCCGGGACGGAAAAGCGGGAATTGGACTTGGCGTTTCCCTGGTGGCCTCCGTTGTGGGCGGTTTTGTGGGAATTTTTATTCTGATTCTTTTCGCCATCCCTCTGGCCGAGCTGGCTCTGAAATTCTGGCCGGCGGAGTACTTCGCCCTGGCGATTATGGGACTGACGACGGTGGCCTCGCTGGGAGGCGGAAAGTGGGTGGAGTCCTTCCTTGCGGTGCTGCTGGGGCTTCTGCTCAACACCATCGGCATGGACCACATGACGGGCTCGTCCCGTTTCACCTTCGACCTCGTGAGGCTGTACGACGGATTTTCCTTCGTGCCGGCCCTCATCGGACTTTTTGCGATCAGCGAGGTTCTCTCCAACATAGAAACCTTCAACTTTCACATGGAAAAAATCGAGGTCGCGGACCTGAAGTCCGTCTGGCCCACGCTGAAAGATTACATGAAACTGAAATGGACGATGCTGCGGGCGGGAGTGCTGGGCACCGTCATCGGAGTTTTCCCCGGCGCGGGAGGAACCATCGCCTCGTTTATCGCCTACGACGTGGAAAAACGCCTCAGCAGTGAGCCCGAGACCTTCGGTAAGGGCAACCCCCACGGTGTGGCTGCGGCGGAGGCGGCCAACAGCAGCTCCGTGGGAGGGGCGCTGGTGCCTCTGCTGGCGCTGGGGATTCCGGGAAGCGCCTCAGCCGCCGTGCTGGTGGGGGCTCTGATGATTCACGAACTTCGTCCGGGGCCGGAGCTGTTCACCCGTTCTCCTCTTTTGGTCTACATGCTGTTTTCCAGTCTCCTGGTCGCCAACGTGGTCCTTCTGGGGCTCGGCGCCTTTGGAAGCCGTCTGTGGATCAAGGTTTCTCTGATCCCCAAAAGAATTCTCTATCCTTTTATTTTCGTTTTTTCCATGATCGGCAGTTACGCGGTGCGCTCTTCGCTTTTTGACGTTGGGGTGTGTTTTGGGTTCGGCCTTCTGGGCTGGATTCTGAATCGTTATCGTTACCCGGTTTCTCCCATTGTCCTGGGGCTGGTGCTGGGTACCATGATCGAAACGTATCTGCAGATGACGCTTATGATGGGAGGGGTATCGCTTCTTTTCACCCGCCCGATCAGCGCCGTTCTGCTGGTCATCTCCATCGCTCTTGTCGCGTGGCCCTTCATCGCGGACATGAGGGACAGAAAAAAACGAAAAAAGGATCTGTAACGTCAGATGTTTCTGTATTTCTATCCAATCATTAACCTTCTGGGGGGAATCTGCCTCTTTCTTTACGGAGCGTCGCAGGCCACGGAGGCTTTTCGTTCCGCATTCGGCGCCCGCGCCCGGGAGGCGATGAGCCGTTTTGCCCAGCGTAAACCCCAGGCGATGATCTTTGGAATCCTTCTGGCCGCCATCACTCAGGGGAGTACCGTTTCTTCTTCCATCGCGATCAGCTTCGCCGACGTGGGGATGCTCTCGCTGGCCGGCGCGGTGGTGGTTACGATGGGGGCCAGCGTGGGAGGGACTTTTGTTACCTTCCTCATCAGCCTCGACATCGTCAGCTTTTCGCCGCTGTTCCTGACGGTGAGTTTCCTGATGACCCGTTTTGGGAACAGTTGGGTCAGAAAAATTGGCAACGTGCTTCAGGCGCTTTCGTTGATTCTTCTTGGCATGTTTTTGCTGAAACTCGGCGCGGAGCCACTGTTGAACGACACCTCCCTGCGCCACGCCGTCCTGGCCATCGCGCTCCGTCCCTGGACGATGTTCTTCGCCGCCGTGTTTGGAACCGCCATTTTGCAGAGTTCCGCCTCGGTCATGGCCCTTGCCGTCACCATCGCCATGACGGGAGCTCTGCCTCAAAGCGCGGTTTTTCCCGTTTCTCTGGGGTCGCATCTGGGCAGCACGGTCGCCATGCTTCTGGCTGCGGCGGGAGGGCGTCGCAACGCACGGGTACTGGGCGTCGCGACGTTTCTGTACAAGCTGGCGGGGGTACTTGCGTTCCTTCCCTGCATTCCCTGGGCAAACGCCTTTCTGGCCAGGCTGGGTTTTTCCATGCCGACCAACATTGTGCTGTCCCAGGTGTTGCTGGTTCTTTTAAACGCGGCGATTTTCTATCCCTGGCCTCAGATTTTGGTTCATGGAAGTTCCTTTCTTCTCACCCGCGTATCCGGAGCCGGTTTGAGGGAGCCCGTCTATCTGGACGACGATCTGCTCGAAATTCCCTCTCTGGCGGTTCATCTTCTGGCCAGAGAAATGATTCGCCTCACCAACTACATCGAGGCCCTGCTTCAGATGCAGTTCTATCCGGAAAAGGGCGGAAACGATCTGAAAAATCTCCTGCCGGATGGTATTCAGGATCTGACGGAAGCCTGTGAACAGTACATGTACGCCATTCAGCCTCCCTCCATCGCGGAGGATCGGGCAACCGTGCGGGAATATCGAACAATTTCCTACGCCATGCTGTCCCTCCGGGAAACCTCGCGCCTTGCCACAGGGCGTCTCGCTGAACTTTTCCGTGAATACCGGCTGGACATTCTGGCCGAAGAGGTCGGAAAATCGGAGTGGAACCAAATGACGGCTCTGTTTATGGAAACGGTGCGCGACGCCTTTCACGCTTTTGCGCTGGGAGACGCGGACCTCGCCCAGGAGGCCATTGAAAGATCGAAAGAATTTGAAAAATTCACTTCGCACCTGCGCGGTCGGCTGCTGGAGGGCGAAACGGGACGCAGAGGCAATTCCGCTGTGATGGATTTCGCGACTGTGGCGAGGCGTTTCCTGCATGCCGCTCAGGAGGTCGTTCGGGGCGACGTTTTTGCCGAATGGATTCAGACGGAAAGCAAAAATGGAGAGAAAGGAATGGAACATTTTGGATAAAAGCAAGTCAGTGGAGTCTTTTCTATACGCTTCGGACAAGGAACGCATCGTCAGACACGTGATGAGAATGGGGCAACTGGCGGGAGTGGCCCTGAAAGACGCGGTGGAAGCCGTCATTACGGCGGATGAAGAGCTTGCGGAAAAGGTCGTGGCGGGCGACGACGAGATTGATACCGTGGAGGAGGAAATCGACCAGGAGTGCCTGAGATCGATTGCGATGCGTCAGCCTGTCAGAGAGGAGCTGCGCTTTATTTTCGCGGTGCTCAAAACGATAACGGACCTGGAGCGAATCGGAGATCAGGCGGTCAACATCGCTCGCTGGGCTCTGGAGTTGAAAAAATATCCCCGAATCGAAGTGAACCCCGTTCTCGGCGACATGAGGAAAATTGCGGGAAGCATGCTCCAGGACGCAATGGAGGCGTTCAGAACCTCGGATGGAAACATGTCCGCGGAAATTTGCGCCCGGGACGACCTGCTGGACCGGAACTATTCCACCATATTCAATGAGTTCATCGATTTGATGGCCTCGTCCAGTACGGGAGACACAAACATCGTCCGCGCCATCACGGGCCAAATGTGGATCGCCCGTCACCTGGAGCGGACCGGCGACCACGTGACGAACATCGCGGAACGGGTCTACTTCATGGATAAAGGCGAAACTCTGACAAAAGATAAGGAGCGAGCGTTATTGGCGGAGCTGACGAAAACGTCTGTCTCAGAGTGAGTCCCGCTAATTCCGGCTGCAAAGCTCCTGCCGGCGCGACGTATTTTCTGAACAGTGTAACGTTCCATCAACAGACAGTTGATATTGTCATACCAGTTTGAAGTCAAAGGCCTGATAATGAAACCAGGCGGACCGCAGATTTTCCCCTCTTGGGGAACAGGCGCGAAGCTGTTCACACGGCTCATGCTTCACCGGTTCGCCGCTTATAAAGTTAAAATAGTTAAAAGCAATGACATTCAAACATTAGCTTCCTCATTAACACTCTTTATGAAAGCAAATTGGCATCATTCGTGAAAATCAGTCCGTATGGCGATTATGACGGCGTTATATTGTTCGGCACGGAGGCCGAGCGGCATACGAACCGGGAAGATTCAGATAGAAGAACCGGCGTCAGGGATCGAGTCAGGATTATCGAGTTGAAGGTTGTTAAAAATGGAGACGCCGTTAAAGTGACAAATGAGGCCCTGGAACAAATTGTGGAAAAAGCTCGTACGGCGCGTTTATCCAAACGCAATATTACCCGTTCTCACAACAGGCGACCGTCAGCGACACATAACAGAATTCGAAGCGAGGAGATATACGACGGCTATGATATAAATTTTGTCGTCGATGTGTTATCCTGTCAATATCGCGGGACTTCGACAACAGTCGCGAATATGGGATAAAACAGCACCTTGACAATAAAATAGAAGGTATGTGAAAATATATTTCATGAGAAAAGCAAAAGGGGGCTTTTCGTAGTTCCAGAAGTACCAACGTCGCAGCGGCTTTGAAGTCTTCCTTTGAGGGATTGAAACTTTCAATCATCAGCTTCTGTTTTTCCTCAGAAAGCCTTTGAAGTCTTCCTTTGAGGGATTGAAACCATTATTCCACCCAATCACGGATTACTCTCGGTAAATCCTTTG